>JANQSB010000015.1 GCA_028284295.1 Myxococcota bacterium
CGCCGGCCCACGACACGGCGTCGCGGGCGGCGGCGATCCGCGAGACCCTGGTGCGCGCCATGAATCGCGAAGCCGGGGTCTTCGCGCACTGGATCGATCCGCGCGCGGCGACCCGGACCCGCTACCACGTCGCCTGCTTCGCCGACCAGGTCTATCCCATCCAGGCGCTCTCGCGTCATCACGCGGCCTTCGGCGATGGCGAGGCGCTCGAGCTGGCCGCTTCCTGCGCGGCCCGGATCTGCGAGCTGCAGGGCGAGCACGGGCAGTGGTGGTGGCACTACGACTGGCGCACCGGCGGCGTCGTCGAAGGCTACCCGGTCTACACGGTGCACCAGGACTCCATGGCGCCCATGGCGCTGCTCGACCTGCTCGACGCGGGCGGGCCCGACCACGCGGCCGAGATCCGACTCGGGCTCGACTGGATGCTGCGCCGCCCGGAGCTCCCGGAGACCGAGCTGATCGACTGGGAGCGCGCCCTGGTCTGGCGCAAGATCGCGCGCAGCGAGCCGTCCAAGCTGACCCGGAAGCTGCGCGCGGGGCTCACCCGCCTGCACCCCGGACTGCGTCTGAACGCGCTGGACCGCCTGCTGCCGCCGCGAACGGTCGACTGGGAGAGCCGCCCGTATCATCTCGGGTGGATTCTCTACGCGTGGCTCGGCCGGATCTGATGGAACCCTTCAGCTCGGAGACCCGGATCGCCCGCTCGAAGCGCGAGGCGGCGGAGCTCCTCGAGCTGTGGGAGCGCTCGGCCGACGGCGAGGGTCCCTCCTTCGTCGACGCGTCGTCGCACTTCTTCCTCCCCTACACCGAGTCGCTCTCCGACTGCGTGCCCTGGGTCGCCCTCTGGGCTCCCGGCGGGCGCGCCGCCGGGATCCTGGTGGGTCGCCAGCGATGCGTCCGACCCAAGCGGACCGTCGGCGGGCTGCGGATCCCGATGCCCGAGCTGCAATCGCTCGAGGTGGTGTACGGCGGGCTGCAGCTGCGGGACCCGAAGGCCGCCGAGTGGGCCGTCGCCCTGCTGCGAAGCTGGCTCGACGCGGGCGAGCTCGACTCCGTGTCGGTCCACCCGCTGGAGGCGGAGAGCGGCATCGGCCGACTGCTCGAGGCCGGTCTGCGGAGCCCGGCCGACGGACTGGCCGAACCGTCGAGCCACTGGTTCGCCGAGCTGGTGGACGCCCAGGGCGAGCCGGTGGTGGCCAACTCTGCCCGCACGCGCCGGACCTTCCGGCGCAAGGACCGCCAGCTCGAGCAGACCTTCGACGGCGGAGTCGCCGTCCGGGTCGTCCGCGAGCCGGGAGAGGTCGAGGCGTTCACGAAGCTCGCCGCCAGCATCGGCGATCGCAGCTACCAGGGAGCGCTCGGGGTCGGGGTTCGCGACGACGCGAGATGGCGCTCGATCCTCGGCATCCACGCGGCTGCCGGGTGTCTCCGCGGCTACGTGCTCGAAGCGCGCGGCGAGGCCATCGCCTACGTGGCGGGGCCGCTCTTCCAGGGGACCTTCACCCTGGTGGCCACCTCCTTCCTGCCCGAGCACCGGCAGATCGGGCCGGGCGGCTACCTCATCCGGCGCGTGATCGAGAGCCTGCAGGAAGAAGGCGCTCGCTGGCTCGACTTCGGCTTCGGCGAGGCCGCCTACAAGGAGCTGCACGGCACCCTGCAGCGGGACGAGCTGGGCTTCCGCTTCTACGGCAGCCGCTTCGCGGCCCGCGTGGCGAGCGGCCTGGACCGCATCGCCGCGCGCGTCGATCGGGTCGTGCGCGAGCTGCTGGCGCGGACCGGCCTGGTGGACCGCGCCCGGCGGATCTTCCGTGGTCGCGCGGAGGGCTCGTCGTGATCGAGCGTTTCCTCGTCATCCTGGGCGCCATGCGCTGTGGAACCACGAGCCTCTTCCACTATCTCTCGGAGCATCCGGAGATCGCGCCCTGCTCGGACAAGGAGCCGGCCTTCTTCTCCGGTCGCGACAAGTTCGCGCGCGGGCGCGATTGGTACGAGGGGCTCTGGAAGTTCGATCCGGCTCGACACACCCTCGCGCTCGAGGCGTCGACCAACTACTCGAAGGTCGAGATGTTTCCCGGAACCGCCGAGCGCATGGCGGGCTTCGGCGCGGAGTTCCGTCTGATCTATCTGATGCGCAACCCGCTCGATCGCATCGAGTCGCATTACACCCTGGGGGCGGCCAAGGGCTGGCCCGAGGGCGCGGCGCCGCTGTCGGAGGGTGTGCATCCGGAGCTGATCCGCGTGTCGAGCTACGCGACCCAGATCGAGGAGTACCTGCGCTACTTCCCCCGCAGCTCGCTGCTGCTGCTCCGCTTCGAGGAGCTGCGGGCCGACCCGGCCCGGGTCCTCAAGCAGGTGTGCGAGTTCGCCGGGATCGACCCGGGCCACGAGTTCCGTGGGCTCGAGACGATCCACAACTCGAACATGGGAAGGCGCCCCGGCGAGCTGGGCAGCAGCCTGTATCGCTACCGGGAGTGGATTCCCTTCTGGAAGGCCATCGCGCACCGGCTGTCACCGAGGCTCATCAACCGCGTGCGCGGGATGCTCGCTCAGAGCTCCGCGAGCAACGTGGCCCTGAGCCCGGAGCAACGGCGCGAGCTCCTCGCGGAGCTCTCCGAAGAGCTGCGCCGACTACGGGAGCAGCACGGCTTCGAGACGAGCGCCTGGCAGGCTCTGCCCGAGTGACGCGCTCGGCTGCGGCGCGGCATCCCCGGCGACGGGCCGCTTCGGGCCGCGCCGCGGTCGTCCTGCGTTCTTCTTCTTCCGGCCCTTCTGACGCTTGCCCTTGCGCTTCTTCCCCGGGACCACGTCCTGGGTCATCGAGCCGATGATCGCCAGGGTGAGGTACCAGGCCGTCTCCGCCTGCCCGAAGTAGGAGACCCCGAAGAACATCATGGTGTGCGCGAACAGCGTGACGCCGAGCGCCCAGGCCAGGTAGCGGTACTCCCGCTTGCGCGGGTAGGCCCGCCACAGCCAGCCGATGCGCCGGTAGCAGACGGTGATCAGGGCGATGAAGAGGCCGAAGGTGAGGATGCCGCCGCGGACGGCCTCGAGCACGTACTGATTGGTGATGTCGCCCATCAGCCGGCCCCAGTGCACGGTGCTGCCGGTCCCCAGCACGAACCACTCCGGAGCGTTCTTGAGCCACTTGTCGATCAGGTTGAAACGATGCCAGCCCGTCGAGCCACCCACCAGGTCGATGCGAGCGAGCAGGTGATGGACGCCCTTGGCCATGACCAGATGGAGGACCGTGAGGATGCCGAGCAGGCTCCAGCGCAGGAGGCGCATGTGCTCTCGCAGCAGGTAGAGGCCGCCTCCCATGAGGACCGCGCCCACGCCGCCGAGAGGGGTGCTGGACTGGCTCAGGACGATGATCGTGAGCGAGCAGCCCACGCCGACGATCACCACCAGCCTCGGCACCCGCGGAGACCACCACTGCGCGATCATGAGCGGCAGCACCGAGACCCAGAAGACGCCCGCGATGATGGGGTGGGCGTAGGCCCCCTGGCAGCGGAGCTTGCCCTCCCGCAAGCGGGTGAATTCGGCGACGCCGCCGAACACCGAGAAGAAGTTCCGCCCGGTCATGTTCTCGTTGATGAACGATGCCGCCACCGGGACGCTGAGCGCCACGAACGCGAGCACGGTCGTGCGGACGTCGCGCCAATCCCGGACGAGGCAGCGGAACAGGAAGTACATGCCGGCGCGGTCGAACGCGGTTCCGATGCGGTTGATCACCGCGGCGCCGCTCAGCTCGCGGAGGATTCCCGTGACGGTGGCTGCCAGCACCCAGAAGAGGACCAGCTTGTCGACCTCGTGCAGGCGGATCGAACGCGCCTCCCCCCGCATCAGCAGGCGGATCCAGCCCACGAGCACGAGGATGCGGTTCAGGTCGAAGTCGATGGTGGCGATGGCGATCCGCTGGCGGGTCGAGACGAAGCAGGCCAGGACCAGGATCGGGATCACCGCATAGCGTCGCGGAAGCGCGAGCAACGCGAGTCCCAGCACGATCGCTGCGGCGGCGCCGACCGGGTGCAGGATGGTGGCGCCGGTCCACGCGAACTTGTCGACGACTTCGACGGGGATCATGCCGGGATCGCCCGAGCGTACTCGACGGGCGGGGGGGCTGCCGGCCCGAGCGATGTCCGCGCGGCGATCGTACGGCCCGGGCCCCGCTGGAGCGAAGACGGGGGCTGCTCTAGCTTTTCCGCCGCGCTACCGAAGAGCAGGCCATGACCGTGCTTCTGCAGACTGAGCCCGCGCCCGAGGCGCCCCGGGAGACGAGCGCCGGTCGCGCCTTCGACGGCGTCATCTGCTTCGGCGGCGGCGACTGGTGGTACCACAACCGTGGCCACTACGACCTGCAGATGATGCGCGAGTTGGGCGGTCGGGTTCCCGTCCTGTACGTCAACTCGATCGGGATCCGGGTGCCCAGCCTGAGCGAGGGCGGCATGTTCTTCCACCGCGTGAAGCGCAAGCTGAAGAGCCTGGCGCGCGGCTTCGTCCGGGTCTCCGAACGCTTCGGGGTGCTCAGCCCCGCCGTGCTCCCCGGCCGCTACGGCGCCCGGCTGTCCCAGGCGGTCGCCCCGGTCCAGATCCGCGCGGCCGCTCGGCGCATGGGGATCCGCCGGCCCCTCGTGTGGGTCACCTGCCCGCCCGGGTATCGCTATCTCGACGCCCTCGACCCGGTCGGGGTGGTCTACGAACGGACCGATCGCTGGGAGAGCTTCCCGGAGGCGAACACCGGAGAGATCCTGGAGCTCCACCGGGCGCTCCAGCAGCGGGCGGACCTCACCCTCTACTGCGCCACCCTCCTCTTCGACGAGGAGAAGGGAAGCTGTCGCAACGCGGCCTACGTGGATCACGGCGTCGATTTCGACCTCTTCGCTTCTGCGGGGCGAGCCGGCGGCGGCGAGCCCGAGGACCTGTCCGGGCTTCCCCGACCCCGGGTGGGCTTCGTCGGGGCCATCGACGCGCTCACCTTCGATCCGCGGCTCTTCGAGGAGGTGGCGCGGCGCCTGCCCGACTTCCACTTCGTGTGCATCGGCTCGTCGACCCTCCCCGAGGAGCGCTTCGCACTCCCGAACGTCTCGATGCTGGGCCAGCGCCCCTACGAGAGCGTGGCGTCCTACATGGCCGCCTGCGACGTGCTCGTGATGCCGTGGAACGAGAGCGAGTGGATCACGGCCTGCAATCCAGTAAAGCTGAAGGAGTACCTCGCCGTCGGAAGGCCGGTGGTCACCCGGCCCTTCCACGAGCTCTGCCGATACGAGGGCTTCGTGCAGGTCGCGCGCGATGCCGAGGCGTTCGCGGGCGCGATTCGACAGGCAGCAGCCAACCCGCCCGAGCCCGAGCGCCTGCGTGCGAGGGTCGAGGGAGACACCTGGAAGGCCAAGGGAGAGGCGGTCCTGAACGAGCTCTCCCGGGTCGGTGTCGAACCGGCGCGCTCCTGAGCGCGTCCGGCCACTCGATCGTGAGCTGGGACACCGTTCTGCCGCGCAGAAATTGTTGAATCACCCCGACCCGCCGATAGAATCTCAGCCCTTGTGACGGCCGTCACGAGCCCCCCGAACGCACCGCTCGATACGGACTGCGATTCTCCTGGAGGTCCAGAAATGCGCCGACTTCACAGCTGGCTGCAGTCCCCGTCCCGCCGGGCTCGTATCGTGCTGGCATCCCTCGCGGCCCTGCTCGTTGCGGACCTCGCCTTCGCGGCGACCCAGGTCTCGATCAATGGCATCACCTTCCAATTCGATCGCGACTACCAGACCGGCAGCTTCGTCGACGGCATGCCCTGGGTGGTGGCCTCGGGCGGTGGCGTGACGATCACGCGCATCACCCCCGACGCGGCCAACGGACGCCACGGCTGGGAGGTGAACCCCACCTCCAACGAGATTCCGAAGGGCCAGCAGGGCTGCGACAGCTCGAAGGGCAGCTGCGATCTCGTCCGGCTCGACAGCCGGCTGAAGTGGGCGAACGGACAGATCTACCAGTCACCGCCGGGCTTCCCGCAGACCTTCTCGGCAGGCTCGTCGATCCTGAAGGCGATCAGCTACACGGGCGGCGGCGATTGCTTCTCCGGGACCAACGGAGCCCCGGCCCGCACCTGTCTGGAGACGGCCGCGGTGCTCACCGTCATGAGCTCTCCGCCTCCTTCGAACGCCTTCCGGCCCCCCTACATCGGCTCGAGCAAGCCTCTCTTCACCACCTCGAGCATCGACTTCAACACCAAGCTGCCGAATCCGCCGCTGCCGGACGTCGCCGGGACCCAGAGCCTCGCGCACGCCCTCGGTGCCTTCGGGGACGGCGGCACCTGGATCGTCCATCCCCGTGGCGGCCAGGCGGGTCGCAACCACCCGCGCCTCTCGGTCCGCCAGCCCGGTGGTGCGAAGGACGCCGCCTACGGCTGCCAGATGGGCATGGCTCTCGAGAACGCCATGCTGCGGGCCGCGCAATCGGGCTCGCTCTCGGAGCGCCAGGAGCTGGTCAACCGGGCCGTCCAGGTCGGCATCGACCTCTACTACGCGTCGGTCAACGGGAAGGACTGGAACAGCCAGGGCTGCATCCACATCGGCCGAAAGCCCACCATTCTCTTCGCCGGCCACATGCTGAGCCCACAGTCGGGCTCGGAGCTGCTGCTCGGCTATACGGGCGGCTCGCAGGAAGACGATCAGACCATGGCCGGGCCCCAGGGCGCCGTGTGGGGGAACAAGGGCCAGTGCGTGAGCAACAGCTCGCCCCCGCGAAACAACTCCACCCAGCACGCCTGCGACAAGCTCCGGGACGGCGGTTCCTCGCTCTACGGCCCGGGCGCGAACGGTTCCGGGAAGCTGCAGCCCACCCTCGACCAGATCCGGTCGAGTGGCAACTGGAGCATGGCCGCCTACCAGCGCTACACGGACCCCTTCTATGGCTCCGCGGCGGTGGGTCGGATCTACGACCTGGAAGACGAGTGGAACTATCCGCCCTTCTTCGAGTACGTCGATCGCATCGGCCAGGGCCCGTGGCGCGATCGCTGTGAAGGCCACTGCAACGATTATCTCTTCCGGATGTTCGACGCCTACGGCTCCGGCTCCCAGCTGCCGACCGGCCCTCCGCCTGCCGCACCGCTGCCGGCTCCCGTGCTGCTCGATTGAAGTTCGCGTCGGGGGCGAGTAGCGTTGGCGTCGCCTCATGAAGCTGCTCCGACGCCTCGCCTCGCCGCGTGACTCCAACTCGCTGGCCGTTCGCCTCCGGCGCAAGCGCTTCGCGTTCTTCGAGGAGCTGCTCGCCTCCGTCCCGCGTCCCTTCACGATCCTCGACATCGGCGGCAACCAGCGCTTCTGGGAGCTGATGGGCTTCGCCGATCAGCCCGACGTCTCCATCCAGATCCTGAACACCAAGGAGATGGAGACCACGCTCCCCAACGTCAGCAGTCGCGTGGGCGACGCGCGCGACCTGCGCGAGATCCCGGACGCGTCGATCGACGTCGTCTTCTCGAACTCGGTCATCGAGCACGTCGGTGGCTACGACGACCAGCGGCGCATGGCCGACGAGGTGCAGCGGGTTTCCCGGCGCTACTTCGTGCAGACGCCCAACCGCTACTTCCCGATCGAGCCCCACTTCCTGTTCCCGCTCTTCCAGTTCCTGCCGAAGTGGCTGAAGGTCTTCCTGATCATGAACTTCAAGATCGGCTGGGCGGGTCCGGTGCGCGACCGCGCCAAGGCCGAGCGTCGGGCCGAGGCGATCCGGCTGCTGTCCCGCCGCGAGCTGGCGGCGATGTTCCCGAAGGCCCCCTTCTACGCCGAACGGGTCTTCGGCCTGGTGAAGTCGTACATCGTCTACGACGGCTGGGAGCGCACTCCCTAGCGAGTGGTCGCCCGCCGCAGGGTGCGGGCGAGGGTCGCGGTCAGCACCCGGCGCTCGAAGCGCAGATGGAATTCGCCGTCGCCCGGCGCGTCCTCGTCCCGCGCGTGCTGCTGCCGCCAGCGGTCGAGGGTGTCGCAGAGCCCGTCGACGTCCGTCGGGGCGCACACCAGTCCGCGTCCCGAGGCCTCGACGAAGTCACGCGCGTCGCCGTCCGGCACGGCCGCCAGGATCGGCCGCCGGGCGGCCAGGTATTCGTAGAGCTTGCCCGGCACGATGCGCGTGCGCTCTCCGGGCGCGACGTCGTGGAGCGGCAGGAAGAGCAGGTCGGCCGACTGAAGGAGGGCCACCGACCGACCGTGGTCCACGTAGCCCTCGAAGCGGACCATGTCCCCGAGGCCCGCGTCCTCGACGACGCGGTGGTCGGTCGGATTCGTCGATCCGGCCAGCACCAGCTCGATCTGGTCCGCGACCGAGGGGTCGCGCGCGCGCAGGCGGGCGAGTGCCTGCACGAGGAAGTAGTGGGAGCGCGGCAGGATGTCCACGTCGCCCCGCAGACTGCCGAGCAGGCGGCGCAGCCACCGGTGCCGACGGTGGAGGAAGCCGAGCCGGGTGTGCAGGCCGCCGGTGTGGACGATGCGCAGCTTCCCGGTCCCTTCGCCGGCGGGCGGGTGCGCGAAGTCCACCGCGTCGTAGCCGTTCGTGATGGTGACGACGCGCTCGGCCAGGTCCGGGAAGCGCCTGCCCACGGCGAGGCTCGCCTCGGGCGTGTTCATGACGATCATCGCCGCGCTCGACAGCGCACGGTGCATGCGTCTCCGCTCGAGCGCGCGATGCCAGCGCGACGGGTAGACCATCATCTCGTCGAGAGCCCACGGGTCGCGCAGGTCGGCCACCCAGGGGAGGCCGGTGCGGCGGCTCAGCTCGGCGGCCGCTTCGGCGGTCTCGAACGGCGACATGGTGGCGAAGATCAGCGAGGGCCCCGTCTCGGCGACCGCCTTCCCGCCCATCTCGAGGCAGCCTTCCACCCAGCCCCGGGAGAAGGCGTTCGGCACCCGGAACAGCCGGCGCAGGGTCACCTTGAGGGCCGCGGTGCGCGCGGTTCCCTTGGGATCGCGCAGCCCGAGCTGGCGGCCGACGCGGAAGACGGGAACCTCGTCGGGGATCTCCGCGACCAAGGTCTCGTCGGCGGGTGGCCACGCGGTCGCCCGCTCGAGAGGCCCGGTGACGACCACCGGGTGGATGTCGTGGTCCGGCAGGTAGCGGACGAACTTGGCGGTGCGCTGGACGCCTGCGCCCCCCAAGGGCGGGAAGTGGTAGGCTAGGAAGATTGCACGAATGCTCGGCCCCCGGGTTGCCGATTGGTCGTCCTGTGAGGCTGATTCGTCGGGCAACGGACCTGCTCTGGGTTCGATCGGCGAACAAGGTAGGGCGCCGCAGGCGGCGGTCAACCGAGTTCGGAGCGAGCCCGGTGGTGCGCGAGTCGGCGCCGGAGCGCATTCCATGTCGCGAGTCCAGTCGAGCCGTCCCGACGTCTCCGCGATCGTCGTCAGCTACAACACCCGCGAGCTGACACTCCGCTGCATCGAGTCCATCCAGGAGCACGGCGGCGGTCTGTCGGTCGAGATCATCGTCGTCGACAACGCTTCGAGAGACGGCTCGGCGGACGCGGTCGCGACGCACCACCCGGAAGTGCAGCTGATCGCCAACGCCGACAATCGCGGCTTCGCGACCGCGAACAACCAGGCCTTCGAGCGTGCGACCGGACGCTACCTGCTGCTGCTGAATCCCGACGCGCACCTGACGCCGGGCGCGCTGGACAAGACCCTCCGCTTCGCCGAGGAGAACGAGCGGGCCGGCGCGGTGGGCTGTCGCGTCCTGCTCCCGAGCGGCGAGCAGCAGTCGACGCTGTTCCGCCCGCGCGGGCTCGGGACCCTCCTGATCAACACCGTGGTGCCCAACCGCCTGATGCGCCGCTCGAAGCTCCTCGGCTTCGAGCGCTACGTCGGGATCGACCTCGACCGGGTGCAGGACGTCGAGGTCGTCGCGGGCTGCTTCATGCTGGTGCGCCGGGAGGTGCTCGAAGAGGTCGGCGGCATGGATCCGCAGTTCTTCATGTACGGCGAAGAGGCGGAGTGGTGCTATCGCATCCGGCAGGCGGGCTGGTCGATCCTCTACTACCCGGACGTGCACGTGGTCCACGCGGGCGGCCAGAGCGCCAAGCAGGAGAAGCGGCGCATGAACCTCGCCATGGCGCGAAGCCAGCTGCTGCTGGTCCAGCGGACCCAGGGAAGCGTCGTGGCCTGGCTCGCCAACCTCCTGATGCTGGTGCGCGATGCGCCGCGCGCGGCGGTCTGGAAGCTCACCCAGCTGCTCCCGGGGTTGCGCTCGGGCAGCCTGGCCGACGCCACCCGGCCCGCCGCCACCCGACTGCCCCTGCACGTCGGGGGGCTCGTCCGCTTCGACTGGAGCGACTGAGGCCGGGGAGGAGACGGTGTCGAGCGACACGTCCAGGAGCGTCTCCCGCGTGGCCATCGAGGCGGCGCGCGGTGTGTGCATGGCCTCGCTCGCGCCCCTCGAGTGGGGGCTTCGCCGGGGTGCGGAGCGTCCCGCCGAGCCGCCCTGCTTCGTCGTCGGGCCGCCGCGCTCGGGCACGACCCTGCTCTTCGAGCTGCTGATCCGGCGCTACCGCTTCGCCTACATCTCCAACCTGGCGCACCGCCTCTACCGCACGCCCGTCGCCGCCAGCCGTCTCTTCCGGGGTGTCATCGGGTCGTGGCGGGGGAGCTTCGAGAGCGACTACGGCCATGTCGATGGTTGGGGCGCGCCCAACGAGGGGGGCTGGGTGTGGGGTCGGTGGATGCCCGAGTCGACGCATCTCGATGCCGCGCGCGCGGACGCGCTGGCGGTCTCGGAGATCCGCTCGACCGTCGCGGGCATCGCGGCTGCACTGGACGCTCCCTTCCTGAGCAAGAACGTGATGCACAGTGCCCACATGCAGCTGCTCGATCGGGTCTTTCCGGGCTGCGTGTTCATCGAGATCCGCCGGGATCCCGTCGCGAACGTGCGATCGATCCTGCGGGCGCGAGAGGCGGGCGCGGGGCCGACGGTGGCGGCCCGCGACTGGTTCTCCCTCAAGCCGCTGGGCTGGGAGGCCTTCCGGGACGCGGATCCCGTCGAGCAGGCCGCCGCGCAGGTGTTCCTCACCCGGCGCATGATCGAAGGGGAGTCCGAGCGGCTGGGCGCCGCTCGCCTCGTCCGGACCGACTACGAGACCCTGACCGCGGACCCGGGCCGGGAGCTCGCGCGCATCCACGGCCTGCTCGCCGACCAGGGGATCCGGGCCGAAGACCGTGAAGAGATCCGGCCGGAATTCCGAAACCGGAACCCGGGGAACGACGACTCCGAGCTGCGGGATCGCGTCGAGCGGGTGCGATGCGGGCTGGCGTCGGGCGCTCCCGGACAGGAAGACCATGACGGTGGATCGCTCGCGTGTGACTGAAATCCCGACCGCCCGGTCGCGGCGCCGCGTGTGCTACCGATAGCCGGCGGAGATCTCCTCCATTGAACGACTTCAAGCGATCCCGCGAGCTCCGGGCGCGCAGCCACGACCTCGTTCCCGGCGGCGCCCATACCTACGCGAAGGGCGACGACCAGTACCCCGAGCTCGCGCCGGGCTTCATCGCCCGGGGTCGTGGCTGCCACGTCTGGGACGTCGACGGAAACGAGTACGTCGAGTACGGCATGGGGCTCCGCTCCGTCACCCTGGGCCACGCCTACGAGCCCGTGGTGCGCGCGGCCGCGAAGCAGCTCGAGCTGGGCGCCAACTTCACGCGCCCTTCGCCCCTCGAGGTCGAGTGCGCCGAGGAGCTGGTGGGGCTCATCGACGCGGCGGACATGGCGAAGTTCACGAAGGACGGCTCCACGGCCACCAGCGCCGCGGTCACCCTGGCGCGTGCCTACACGGGCCGTGAGCTCGTCGCCTTCTGCTCGGACCATCCCTTCTTCTCCTACGACGGGTGGTTCATCGGGAACACGCCGGTGTCCGCGGGCATTCCGGACTCCGACGTCGCCCTGACGCGACCCTTCCGCTACGGCGACGTCGAGGGCCTGCGCACCGTGCTCGAGGAGAACGAGGGCCGGATCGCCGCCGTGATCCTCGAGCCGGCCCGGGGCGACGATCCGGCGGAGGAGTTCCTGGCCGCGGTCCGCGCGCTGTGCGACGAGCACGGCGCCGTCATGATCCTGGACGAGATGATCACCGGATTCCGCTGGCACCTGCGCGGCGCACAGCACCTCTACGGCGTGAGGCCCGACCTCTCGACCTTCGGCAAGGCCCTGGCGAACGGCTTCGCGGTCTCCGCGCTCGTCGGTCGGCGCGAGATCATGGAGCGCGGCGGGCTGCGGCACGACCGGGAGCGGGTCTTCCTGCTCTCGACGACCCACGGCGCGGAGACCCACGGCCTGGCGGCCGCCATCGAGACCATGCGGGTCTACCAGCGCGAGCCGGTGATCGAGACCCTGACACGACAGGGCGAGCGCCTGCGCGGGCTTCTCGAGGAGGTGATCGCGTCCCACGGCCTGGGGGAGTACGTGCGCGTCGTCGGTCGGGCCTGCAACCTCGCCTACGCGACCCTGGACCCCGAAGGACGGCCCTCACAGGCCTTCCGCAGCCTCTTCCTGCAGGAGACCATCCGCCGCGGTGTCCTGATGCCGTCCCTGGTGGTCAGCTACTCCCACGCGGACGAGGACCTCGAGACGACCGCGCGGGCCGTCGATGGCGCCCTGGGCATCTACCGGAAGGCCCTCGATGACGGCGCCGAGAAGTACCTGGTCGGGCCGCCGTCGAAGATCGTCTACCGGAAGTTCAACTGACGAGACGGAAGGAGTCGATGGCCCTTCGATCGCGGAAACGGTCAGCCTGGAAGCCGGGCCTGGCTCTTCTCGTCCTGCTGGGGTTCGGGGTCGGCTCGTTCGCCTACGGGTTCCTCGTCAGCCAGAAGAAGATGCCGCCGTACCAGATCGTCCACGGCGCGTATACGGCCGCGCGCGACAGCGACCTCGCCCGCAGCCTGCGCCGCGTCCTGTCCGGATCCTCGGTCGCCGTGAGCGGCCGTTGGGCCCGGGCGCGCGGCAGCGCCGGCGACGATCCGGACCGCATGCAGCAGCTCGTCGCCCTGGGCTACCTGCAGGGCTACGAGGGCGCCTCGGGCCTGGAGGGCGTCGCCCGCCACGACCCGGACCGCGCGGACCTCGGCCTCAACGTCTACAGCTCCGGTCACGAGCCCGCGGCGATCGTGGTGGACATGGACGGCAACGAGCTCCACCGCTGGAGCTACGACTTCGAGCTTGCCTTCCCCGACCACTCCGCGGCCGATGACGTGCCCAGCCGGAACTACTGGCGCCGCTTCCACGCCTTCGAGAACGGCGACCTGCTCGCGATCCACGAAGGGCTCGGCCTGCTGCGCCTCGACGCCCGCTCGAAGCTCCTGTGGGCCCGGGCCGGCGGCTTCCACCACGACCTGCACGTGGAGGACGACGGTCGCATCTTCGTGCTGTCCCGGGAGGCGCGCGTGATTCCGCGGATCCACGACTCCGAGCCGGTGGTCGAGGACCTGATCCTCGAGCTCGACCCGGACGGCGAGACGCTCCGGCAGATCTCGGTGCTGCGCGCGCTCGAGAACTCGCGCTTCGTCTCGCTGCTCCGCTTCGTCGAGGCCCCGGGCGACATCCTGCACACGAACACCCTCGAGATCTTCGACGGCTCCCAGGAAGCCCGCTCTCCCCTCTTCGCGCGCGGCAACGCGCTCGTCTCGTTCCGCGAGATCGACACCATCGCCATCATCGACCTCGACCGCGAGGAGGTCCTCTGGGCCCTGAGCGGGCAGTGGAAGCTCCAGCACCAGCCCACCCTGCTGCGGAACGGTCGCATGCTGGTCTTCGACAACCAGGGCCACGAGGGCGCGTCGAAGGTGGTCGAGATCGATCCGCTCAGCCAGGAGCTCCACTGGCTGTACGCTGGGGAAGACCTCCCGGACGCGTTCAGCAGCCGGACCTGCGGGTCGAACCAGCGCCTCGCCAACGGCAACACCCTCGTCACGGAGTCGGATACGGGTCGCGCCTTCGAGGTGACCCCCGACAAGAAGGTGGTCTGGGAGTTCTACAACCCGGCGCGCGCCGGAGAGGAGCGCGAGCTGGTCGCGACGCTCTTCGAGCTGGTGCGCCTGCCCTCCGACTACGGAGCGGGCTGGCTGTCGCGCTGAGGCGCCTCGCCGAGGTGGGCGAGCACGCGCTCGCCGATCGCCTCCCAGTTGAACTGGTTCGCGATGCGGCGGCGGCCCTCCTCGACGCAGCCCCGAGCCAGATCCGGCTCGTCGATCAGGCGCCCGATGCAGCGCGCCAGGTCGTCCGGGTCGTGTGGATCGGCGAGCAGGCCGGCCTCGCCGTTCGCGACCGCGTCCGCCATGCCTCCGCTTCGTCCCGCGACCACCGAGGCGCCTGCGGCGAGGGCCTCGAGGATGGCGATGCCGAAGCCCTCGACCGGGCCGTCGGGCATCTCGATGGAAGGCAGGCACAGCACGTCCATGCAGCGCAGGTAGCGCCACTTGGTCTCGTCGTCGATCTGTCCCACCAAGCGGATCCGCTCGCCGAGCTCCAGCTCTGCGATCCGCTCCTGCACGCGCGGGAGCTCCGGTCCGTTGCCCGCCACCAGCAGCTGGACCTCCGGGAGCCGGGCCATGGCTTCCACGAGCCCGCCGAGGTTCTTGCTGGGCACCACGCGCCCGAGGAAGCCGACGGTCTTGCGCTCGCCCAGTCCCAGCTCGGCGCGCCGCCGGGCGCGCAGCCCGGGGTCCGGGTCCGGGGTCAGCTCGACCTCCCGCTCGAGGGTCGCGCGGTCGATGCCGCAGCCGGTGACCAGGGTCTCGACGCGGCCTCCCGCCGACCGCACGAGCCCCGCCGTGTAGTGGCTGTTCGCGAACAGGAAGTCCGCCTCGGCGACGTTGTGCAGGGCCTGGTCCCGGAAGGTTCGAAGGCCCACCAGTCGCGCGACCATCGACTTCAGGGGGCGGGCCGGCTCGACCAGCGCCCGCCGCAGCTCCATTCCGTGGGTGTAGAGGCCGACCGGAATGCCCCGTTCGCGGCCCAGGGCGAGACACGCAGGTGCGTAGTAGAATTGGGTGCCCAGCAGGAGCCGCTCGGGTTTGAACTCCTCGATCGCCCCTTCGATGAACGCACGTGCCCGTCGCGGCCGGTTGAAGCGGCCCTCGCCGCGCTGCCGGTCCTCCCAGAAGATGGGGTATGGTCGCTCGGGGATGGGTCCCGGAAGACGGGGCGCACCCACGGCGCAGGAGGCCCCCGCGCGGATGAAGGACGCCGCCAGGCGGTCCATCATGTGCGAGACCCCTCCCACCCGCGGAAGGAAGTCGTCGCTGAGGAGCAGGATACGCATGGATCTCCGGAAGAGTGACCGCGTGCCCCGCGAGGAATGCGAAGCTAGCGGCCGTGCCAGAGCGAGGCAAACGGCCCCGCACGGTCCCGAACCTCGAAATTCGGCGTGACCTAGAAGCAGATTTCGGGCACTCACCCACGCAGCTGAAGCCGATCCTGGAGCCCAGTCTAGAGATGCACCCCCGGCCCCCCCGCCTGTCCGCCGTCGCGCTCGCCTTCCTGATCCTCGGCGCGCTGCTGAAACCGGCAGGTCCCGCGCAGGCCCAGCCCTACGGGCTCGACGCGCCGGTGCCCATCGGGCCCTACCTGGACGGCGTGATGCCCACGCAGACCCCCCAGGCTCCCAGCGGGTCGGACTGGGAGGTGGTGGACGCCTTCCCGAACCTCGACCTCCAGAACACCCTGGTCATCGTCCCGAACCCCGACGACGACCGCCTCTACGTCGGCTCCCGGGCGGGCGACATCGTCTCCTTCGAGAACGACGCGCAGGTCTCGTCCGCGGACGCGTTCATGGACCTCACCGATCGGGTCGCGGTCATCTGGGACGGCGGCTTCCTCGGCCTGGCCTTCCATCCGGAGTTCGGCACGCCGGGCTCGCCCAACGAAACGACCTTCTACGCCTACTACTCGAGCTACTGCCCGACCACGCCCGACGGAAGCGCCGTCGACTTCACGAACTGCAACCCGGGCTATCCGACCAGCTCCCAGAGCGGCTTCTTCGGCACCTGGCTGCGGCTCTCGCGCTTCCAGGCCAACTGGGACGCCTCGGCAGGGGTGTGGCGGGGCGACCGGGACAGCGAGGAGCCGCTCTTCAACATCCGGCTCTACAACGGGTCCCACCGCGGCGGCGGGCCCATCTTCGGCAACGACGGCTACCTCTACGTCGCTATCGGCGACCAGTTCCGGTACGAGACCGCCCAGGAGATCACGAACAGCTTCGAAGGCGGCATGGTGCGCCTCGAGGTCGACATCACCGACAACGGTGACGGCACCTGGACCTGTCCCGCCGGCAGCTCGCACCCGCAGCGCAACCTGCAGAACGTCACGGGCAACAGCGACGAGTCGACGGGCAAGAAGTACTGCATCCCGGACAACAACCCCTTCCCGGCCCCGTCCGGCGAGCACTTCGCCGAGTTCGCGACCCTGGGCAATCGCAACCCGCACCGGATCGCGCTCGACCCGGTGACGGGCTTCATCTGGTCCGGCGAGATCGGTCAGAACAGCCGCGAAGAGATCAACGTCCTGATCCCGGGGCGGAACTACCAGTGGCCCTACATGGAAGGCCTGAAGACCGGAGTGCGCTCCAAGCCGGCGACGGTGATCGGGATCGAGCAGCCGCCCGTCCTCGACTTCATCCGCAAGGACGCCCACGCGATCATCGGCGGCTACGTCTACCGGGGCACGAAGTTCCCCGAGCTCTCCGGTCGCTACATCGCGGGCGACTACGTCAAGGCGAACATCTGGGCCATCACCCTCGACGTCAACACGATGACGGCCACCGAGGAGCTGCTCACCACCTTCCCGCCCGGCTCGCTCGGCACCTTCGGGCAGGACAAGAATGGCGAGATCTACCTCGGCAGCGTCGCCAACAACATCCCGCTCCAGACCCTGGACCGCATCGGCGACCCGGTGCCCGACCCGCCGGCCCTGCTCTCCCAGACCGGCGCCTTCGACTCCACGGCGGACTTCGACCTGCACGACGCCGCCATCCCCTACGACGTCATGCCCTTCTGGTCGGACGGCGCCTACAAGCAGCGCTTCCTGTTCCTGCCCAACGACGGCAGCCACGACACGCCCGCGGAGCAGATCGTCTTCTCCGAGAACGGCAACTGGCAGTTCCCGCCCGGCACGGTTCTGATGAAGCACTTCGAGCTGGGGCTCGACGAGACCGACCCCAGCGTCCGCACGCGGCTCGAGACTCGCATGCTGGTGTTCGGCGAGGACGGCCAGCACTACGGGGTGACCTGGCGCTGGCGGCCCGATCAGAGCGACGCCGATCTGCTGAGCGTGGCGCAGAACCAGGACTACACGATCCAGCTGGAAGGCGGGGGCACCCGCGTCCAGAACTGGCTCTTCCCCTCGCGCAACGACTGCCTGCTCTGCCACACCGACGGTGCGGGAGGCGCGCTCGGCCCGCGCACCCACGGCATGAACCGCGACATCACCTACCCCGCCACGGGACGGACCGACAACCAGCTGCGCACCCTCAACCACCTGAACGCGTTCACGGTGCCGCTGGTCGAGGCCGACATCCCGAACATGCTGTCGGCGCGAGACCTGGACGACATCGCGGCGCCCCTCGAGACCCGGGCGCGGTCGTGGCTGGATTCGAACTGCTCGAACTGCCACCGCCCGGAGACGGGCAATCGCGCCTTCTTCGACGCGCGCCTGACGACGCCCCTCGAGAGCCAGGGCTTCGTCTGGGGCGGTGTGATCGACGACCTCGGCATGCAGGACGCCTACCTGGTCCATCCCGGGAACGCGCTGTCCTCGGTGGTCTTCCAGCGGGTGGCCGCGCCGGGCGCGTCGCCCATCGCCATGCCGCCCCTCGCCAAGGAGCTGGTGGACGACACCGCGGTCGACCTCCTCTACGAGTGGATCACGCGCGTCGACCCCGGCTATCCGCTGGTGGGGCTGAGCTACGAGTACTTCGAGGAGACGGGGCTCAGCTCGCTGCCCGACTTCGACTCGCTGACCCCGGTGCGCACGGGGACCGCGGGGAGCTTCGACATCTCGCTCCGCGACCGGGACGACGACTTCGCCTTCCGCTTCGCGGGCTACGTGGAGCTTCCGGCGAGCGGGAACTGGACCTTCTACACCACCTCGGACGACGGCAGCCAGCTCTTCATCGACGGCGCGCTGGTGGTGGACAACGACGGGCTGCACGGCGCCGAGGAGCAGTCGGGCACCGTCAATCTGAGTGCCGGCTTCCACCTGATCGTCGTGACCATGTTCGAGCGGGGCGGCAACGAGGTGCTGAACGTGGAGATGGAGGGACCGGGGGTGCCCAAGTCCCTGATCCCCACGTCGAGCCTCTACATCGAGATTCCCACGCCGATCGTCAACGACCCGCCGACCATCACGAGCCCGGGGCCGCAGGCTGCCGACGAGGGTGACCTGATCTCGCTCCAGGTGGTGGGGGACGACCCCGACGGCGACCTGCTCTACTTCGAGGCGCAGGGGCTTCCGGAGGGCCTCTCGATCTCCTCCTCCGGCGAGATCACGGGCCAGATCGCCCTCGGCACCGAAGGCGTGCACGAGGTGACCCTCGCGGTCTCGGACGGGCCGGAGAGCGCGGTGACCACCTTCGACTTCGCGGTCACCGCGGTGCCCGACACCACGCCGCCGACGGTCTCGCTGACGGCCCCCAGCGACGGGGCGGTCGTCTCCGGGTTGGTCGCCGTGACCGCCAGCGCTTCGGACGACATCGGCGTGGCCGGCGTGCAGTTCCTGCTGGGCGGCGCCCCCTACGGACCCGAGGACACCGAGGCCCCCTTCGAGCTGTCGCTCGACACCTGGACCCTGGTGAACGGCTTCTACACCTTGTCGGCCCGGGCGCGGGACTTCGCGGACAACACCACCCAGGCGGCCGACGTGAACGTGCGCGTCGAGAACATCCCGGACACCACCCCGCCCGACGTCTCGATCACCGCACCGGGCGGCGGGTCGGTGCTGGTCGGATCGGTCACCGTGAGCGCGTCCGCTACGGACGCGGTCGGAGTCGCGGGGGTGCAGTTCCTGCTGGACGGCGCGCCCTTCGGTGCCGAGGACACGGTTCCGCCCTTCGAGCTGATCTGGGACACCACGGCTGCCGCCGACGGTCCCTACCTGCTCTCGGCTCGGGCGCGCGACCCCGCCGGCAACACGGCCGACGCCCCGGACGTCGGCGTCACCGTCAACAACAGCGGCATCCAGTCGGGCGTCGGCTACGAGCACTACCACGTCTCGGGCCTCACGCAGCTGCCCGACTTCGACAGCCTGACCCCCAAGACCACCGGGAACGTCGCGAACTTCGACCTCTCGGTCCGGACCAAGAACAACGGCTTCGCATTCCGCTACCGGAGCCAGCTGCAGGTACCGGCGGACGGGACCTGGACCTTCTACACGACCTCGGACGACGGCAGCCAGCTCTTCGTCGACGGCGCCCTGGTGGTGGACAACGACGGCAAGCACGATCCCGTGGAGGAGTCGGGCAGCATCGGACTGGCCGCGGGCTTCCACAGCATCGTGGTGACCTATTTCGACAATCGCGGCGCCGAGGTACTGGACGTCGAGTGGGAGGGCCCGGGGGTCGCGCGTCAGGCGATTCCGGCGAGTGCGCTGTTCCTGAGCGTTCCGGACACGGCGTCCCCGACGGTGTCGTTGACGTCGCCGGCCGAGGGTGCGGAGCTGGCGGGCGTCTCGACGCTCACGGCGAGCGCATC
>JANQSB010000029.1 GCA_028284295.1 Myxococcota bacterium
CGAACCCGACGCCGCGCGCCACGAGCGCCACTCCATGGTCCTGGTGCCGATGGACACGCCGGGGGTGAGGATCCAGCGCATGCTGCCGGTGCTCGGCCACCTGGGCGAGCCCCACGGCCATGCGGAGATCGTCTTCGACGATGCGCGAGTGCCGCTGGAGAACGTCATCGCGGGGCCGGGTCGCGGCTTCGAGATCGCCCAGGGCCGGCTGGGGCCGGGTCGCATCCACCACTGCATGCGGGCGATCGGCGCCGCGGAGCGTGCACTCGAGCGCCTCTGCGAGCGAGCGGTCGGACGCACGGCCTTCGGCAAGCCCCTGGTCAACCTGGGCGCCAACCGCGACATCATCGCCGAGAGCCGCATGGCGATCGACCAGGCACGACTGCTCACCCTCAAGGCCGCCTGGGCGCTCGACACCCACGGCACCTTCGGCGCCCTGGTCGACATCTCGGCCATCAAGGTGGTCGCGCCGAACGTGCTCCAGCGGGTGGTGGACGCGGCGATCCAGATCCACGGAGGCGAGGGGGTGGCCGACCCGGAGCTCACCTACCTGATGGGCATGGCGCGGGCGTTGCGACTCGCCGACGGCCCCGACGAGGTACATCGCGGCATGGTCGCGCGGCTGGAGCTGAAGAGGTATCTCGCGCGCACGGGCTGAGCGGGTTTGACGGCTCCCGTTCCCCGGATCTACGATGCGGACATGTTCGAAGCAGCTCTCGCCCGAGCCGAGAAGCGCGCCGAGATCGAGACCGCCCTCGCGCGCCAGCGCTTCATCAACGGGCTGGGCTGGCTGTTGCGCGACACCCGCAGCGTGGTGGGGCGCACGCCGTGGGAGCCCGTTCTCGAGCAGGGGAAGCTCGTGGTGCGTCGCTACCGATCGCCGGGCCGTCGGGCGAGCTTCTCGCCGCCGATCCTGTGCGTGCCTCCCCTGGGCGTTCGTCCCTTCGTCTTCGACCTGTACCCCGAGCAGAGCGTGGTGGGGCTGCTGCTGGAGGAGGGCTTCGACGTCTACCTCGTCGACTACGGGGTCCCGGACGAGACCGACCAGGACCTGACCCTGGACGACTATGTGGGTCGCTTCGTGCCCACCGCCTGCGAGGCCGTGCGGAGCGACTCCGGCTGTCGCGAGATCTCCCTGCTGGGCTATTGCCTGGGTGCCATCTTCGCGATGACCCACGTCGTCGCGAACCGGGACGACGACGTCCGCAACGTCGTCGACGTGGGCGCGCCGGTCGACATCACGCGGACCGGAGCCATGGGCGCCCTCATGCAGGTGCTGGCCACCCAGACCGAGGAGATCGTGAAGCGCAGCAACGGCGTTTCGGCCGAGGCGGCGGGTGCGATGTTCCGGATGATCACGCCCGTGCGCAACGTCACGCGCTATGCCGACCTGTTCCTGAACATGTGGGACCGCGAGTACGTCGACGGCTTCGATGCCATGAACGAGTGGATCAACCAGCTGATCGGCTGGCCCCGGGACGCCTACCTGCAGCTGTCCCGCGACTTCAACCGCAAGAACCTGCTCGCCGAGGGTCGCTGGACCGTGGCCGGGCGGGGCGCCGACCTGGCGGAGTTCCGGGCCTCGCTGCTCGTGCTGGCCGGCCGGGGCGACTCCCTGGCTCCGCCGGCGGCGGTGAAGCGGGTGCTCGATCTGGTGGGCAGCGAGGACAAGACCTTCCGGGAGGTGCCGGGAGGCCACATGGGCGTCCTGGCGGGACGGCGCGCGCGCAACGAGGTCTGGCGTCCGACGGCGCGCTGGCTGATCGAGCGCTCCGACGCCCTCGCGGTGTCCTGACGGAGGCGGCAGCGTGCGCTTTGCGTTGGAGTACGTGGTCGGGTGGGAGCAGCTCGACGAGGCGATCGCCAAGCGGATCGATTGGGACGAGGTGCAGCCCGACGACTTCCGCTTCGAGGCCGAGTACATCTGGCCGGCCGCGGAAGGGGGCTTTCGCGGGCTCGCGATCGCGGAGGTGGGCTCGGCCGCGGCACTGAACAGCCTGCTCTTCCACTACGGGCCGGTGCTCGTGGTGCGTGCCAGTCCGGCCAGCGACGTGCTCGAGTCGATCGCGAGCTACCGCGACGAGCAGGGCGGGGGCGACTGAAACTCCGTTCGTGAGCTCCGGAGTGTCGTGTCGCAGACACCGTCGACCGGCGCGTTTTCGTAGACTCCCGCATCCCGGAGGAGTCCATGGCGAAGGCGGCCGAACGCGACGACGAGAGTCTCCCGCAAGCTCCTGCAGGCGAAGGACTGCGCGAGCGCGGAGCCCGGAATCGACCGCGGATCGGCCTGGTGCTCGGCGGTGGCGGTGTCATCGGCAACGCGTACATCACCGGCGTCCTCGAGGGCATCCGACGTGCGACGGGCTGGGATGCGGTCGACTCGGAGCTGACGGTCGGTACCTCGGCGGGCTCGGTGAACGGCGGTCTGTTGGCGGCCGGCGTCCACTCGGAGTTCCTCTTCGCGCACCTCTGCGGCGAGCTCGAGCGCGCGCTCCCCGGACCCGGCCCGCAGCCCGCGGAGTCGACGGCGCGGCTGGCGCGCAGTCGGGACCGGGACTGGATGGAGAAGCTCTACCCGCCCATCGACCAGATGCCGCGGCCCCTGCTGGCCAGTCCGCGGTCCGTCCTGCGCGGGCTCTCGCGGCCCCGGGAGACCCCCTTCGAGGTCTGGCTCACGGGGCTGTTGCCCGAAGGCAATCGATCCACGCGAACCATCGGCGAGATCATCGAGAGCGTCTGGGCCAAGGGCTTCCCCAAGCGACGCTTCTGGGCCGTCGCGACGGACCTGGAGTCCGGCAGGCGGGTTCCGTTCGGTCGCCTCGACGCGCCCAGGACGGACCTGTCGCGCGCCGTCCGGGCCTCGTGCGCCATCCCGTCCTTCTTCGCGCCGGTGCGGGTGAAGGGGCGCCGCTTCGTGGACGGGGGCATCTGGAGCGTCTCGAACCTCGACCTCGTCGAGGGGGAAGGCCTCGACCTCGTCGTCTGCGTGAACCCGCTGTCCTCGGTGGACGCGCGCCCGGCCCCCGGGCTCGGCGCGCACATCCTGCACCGCCTCGAGCGAGCGGCGTGGGGTCGCTTCGCGCGGCGACTCGTCGAGGAGCGGCGGCGCGTCGAGGCGCGCGGCACGCCCGTCCTGATCCTCCAGCCGACGGCGGCCGACCTCGAGACGATCCCGATGAACTGGATGGATCCCCGGCCGCGCCGCCAGGTGGCCCGGCGGGCGCTCGAGACCACCATCGAGACCCTGAAGCGGCCCGAGTCCGCGAAGCTGGCGGGGCTGCTGGCGGGAGCCGCGGCGTGAGCCCGCCCGCGTCCGAGCCGCTCTCCGGTGAGGACCTCTCGTTCTGGTACGCGGACCAGCCGCGGCGGCGCACGACGATGGCGATGCTGCTCCTGCTGGACCGGCGCCCCCACTCCGACAGCCTTCGCGCCGCGGTGCTGCGCGCCGTGGAGGCGGTGCCGCGTCTGCGTCAGCGGATCGTCGACGCCCCCTTCGATCTGGCCCGTCCCCGCTGGCAGGACGACCCGACCTTCGATCTCGACTTCCACATTCGTCGCTATGCGCTCTCCCACGACGACGGGGTGACCGAGAGCGCGAACCTGGAAGACCTGTTCCGCACCATCGGGCCCATCTACGAGCGTCCCTTCGACCCGACGCGGCCGCTCTGGGAGCTGATCGAGATCGACGGGCCGGGGGACGGGTCGGCCATCTTCTTTCGCCTCCACCACGCGGTGGCCGACGGGGTGGGGGGCAACGCGATCCTCGCGGCCCTGACCGACGACTCGGCCGAAGAGGCGCCGC
The DNA here is from genome assembly GCA_028284295.1 of Myxococcota bacterium. Lineage (GTDB taxonomy): Bacteria > Myxococcota_A > UBA9160 > UBA9160 > UBA4427 > JAJDAN01. The sequence continues at coordinate 3,803 of JANQSB010000029.1, forward strand.
GTCTCCGCGGATCGCCCGAGCCGCTCGGATCGTGGGAGGAGCCGGACGGGCTGGAGGCGCTGCGGACGGCGATCCGCCATCGGATCCAGGAGGACAGCGAGCGCGGTCGCGCGCTGCTTCGGAGCGGGCTTCGCGCACTCACGCAGCCGTCCTTGCTGGGCGAAGCCTGGGAAGCCGCGCGCTCGTTCGTGGAGGACGCCCGGGACGCCACGCCGTCGCCGCTGCAGAGCTTCGGCCGCGCTCGGCATCTGGCCGGCCTGGACCTCTCCTTCGACGCCCTCCGGGCCGCGCGGGATCGGCTGGGTGGCAAGATGATCGACGTGCTCCTGACCGCGGTCACCGGCGCCGTGGGCGAGTGGCACGTGGCGCGGGGGCATCCCGAGGTCGAGGAGGTCCGAACCCTGGTTCCGATCAACCTGCGGCCACGGGGCGACCAGGGTCTCCGCGCCGCGACGGGCAACCGGGCGACGGGCGTGAGCGTGCGGCTGCCGATCTCCACGCGGGATCCCGTCGAACGCTTCCGCGAGATCCGCAGGCGGATGGAGGAGCGCAAGGCGAACCCCGCCGTGCAGGCCGTGCCGGCCATCGCCGAGGTGATGGCCGTGCTGCCTCGCCCCCTGTACCGGACCCTGGCCTTCGCGGGCAGCCAGTCGATCAACCTCATCGTCACCAACGTCCCGGGAATCATGCGGCCGCGCTACGTGGCGGGCGCGCGCATCACGGCGGGCTACCCCTTCGCGCCGGTGGCCCCCCGGTGTCCCGTCAGCGTGGCGCTCTACGGCTACGACGGACGCCTGTACGTGGGTATCGATGCGGACGGAACGGCCATGCCCGACCTGGGCGACTTCCGGAAGCAGCTGGCGAGGTCCTTCGAGGAAGTGCTCGAGGCCGCGCGCTAGGAGCTGAGGTTGTCCGATCCGCCGAGCGAGCGTGTCGTGACACTCGACGTCGTTCGCGGTCTGGCCATCCTGGGCATGGTCTTCCTGCACAACGGTGCCTTCCACTTCGCTCGCGTCGAGGAGGCCCTTGCGGATCCCCCGCCCTGGCTGATGGCCTTCGGCTTCCTGCTGCTGTGGGCCGGCCTGTTCGGCGTGGTTTCCGGGGCGGCCAACGCGACCACCACGCTTCGAAGGCTCGCTCGCCAGGCCGAGACGGTCGCGAGGGTCGAGAAGACCGAGCGGGAGCGCCCCTGGCGCTACCCACCGTCTCTCACGAAGGGCGCGCTCCAGACCTTCGTCATCCTGTTCGGGCTGCACTGGGTCTGGACCCTCGGCGTCGGCAACTCGGCGGTCACCGCGGACCCGAGCGATCCGACCCTGCGCGTGACGCTGTTGCCCGGCCTCGTCTACTACGGGCACTTCCCGCGCATCCATCCCGAGAACTGGGTGTTCGCGAGCGCGCTGTGGATGATCGCCGCCAACGGGCTGCTCGTGTCGCTCGGCTTCCGGGTGCTCTACCGCCGGCGTCCGCCGCGCCCGGACGACTCGCTCGAGCGCTCCCTCGTCCTCCTGGGGGCGGCGGTGCTGCTGGCCACGCCGTTCCTGCGTGCCGCGCTGTACGGGCCGATGCTGGAGCTCGTCGGCCGGGGTGGGGCGAGCATCGCGGCTGCCGTTCCCCTGGCGCTGCTCGTCAACGACCCGAACCCGGTGTTTCCCTTCTTCGCCTACGGGCTGCTCGGCGCCGTCATCGGGGCCTCCCTGGCTCGCGGCGAGCCGCGCGCGCCGCTCTACAGGCTCATGCGCCGGAGCGGTCTCGCACTCGTGGCCTGCGGCGGCGCGGGCCTGTGGGCGAGCGGAGGCCTCGTCCTGGCCGGCCGCGAGGAGATCTGGGGCCAGTCGGCGCTCTACTTCGCCTCCCTGTCCTGGCTGCTGCTGGGAGTCTTCGCCTGGGGAGTGACCGCGCTGCTCGCGCTCTTCGATCCCCCCCCTGACACCGGCCGCGCCCCGTGGCGACCGGGGTGGCTCCCGACCCTGATGCGATTCGGCCGCCTCAGCCTGACGGTCTTCCTGCTCGAGGGCATCCTCGGCATGCTGATGCGCGTCGGCCTCGACGCGTTGGCGCCCGGCTGGAACGACGGGCTCGGGCAGGTGCTGCTCTTCGCCGTGGCCAACCTCGTCGTCTGGCACGGGATCCTGCGGGTCTGGGAGCGCGCCGGCTATCGGGGCTCGCTCGAGTGGATGGTGGCGCGGCTCCGAGGGGCCGACGACCGTTCCCGCGCACTGCGTGCGGACCGGCCGACTTCGTGACGGCGCCGGCGCGGGCACGAAGTCGCGAGTTTCCGCGGGAACGATCCCGCTAGACTGCGAGGGACATGCCGCAGCTCCTTCGTCAGAGCAGCTGGGTCTGGCCCCTGGCCTTCGCGGCGATCCTCGCGATCGTCGACTGGCACGCCCTCTCGACCCTGCGTGTGACGATGGAGGAGCAGGTGCGCTCGAGCCTCCAGACCACGCTCCATGCCACCGAGAAGGCCCTCGACGTCTGGATCGAGCAGAACGCGGCCATCACCCGCGCCGAGGCCGCCGACGATCAGGTGCAGAAGCTCGTTCTGGCCCTGCTCGAGAGCTCCCGCACGGCGAAGGACCCGCGCGAAGCCCTTCGCTCGGCCCCCGAGCAGGCGAAGCTCGCGAAGATCATGAACACGGTGATGTCGCTGCACGGCTTCCGCGGCTGGGGCGTGATGGACCCATCGGGCCTGATGCTGGCGAACGGTCGGCCCGAGAGCATCGGCCTGCGTCCGGATTCGAGCCGGGTGATCCTCGCGAACGGAATCGAGCGGGACCGACCGATCTTCACGCCGCCCATCATCTGGACCGATCCCGACGACAGCTTCAACGGAACCGCGACGATGATCGTCGGAGCCGCGATCGTCGATCCCGAAGATCGGCCGGTGGCAGCGCTCGGTTTCTCGTTCGACCCCGCCCAGCAGTTCGCGGGCATCCTCGAGGTCGGGCGACTCGGTCGCACGGGAGAGACCTACGCGTTCTCGGAAGACGGCAAGCTGCTCTCGCCGAGCCGCCACGAAGCCGAGCTGCGTGCCATCGGTCTGCTCCCGGACGACCCGTCCGTGTCGTCGGCCCTGAACATCGAGATCCGCAACCCGGGCGGCGATCTCGCCGAGGGGTTCGAGACGGACGTCCCGCTCAAGGCCCGGCCGCTCACCGTGATGGCTGCCAGCGCGGTGGCGGGGCAGCCCGGAGCCGACGTCGAGGGATATCGCGACTACCGCGGCACGATGGTGGCCGGCGCCTGGACCTGGTTCCCGGAGCTCGGCGTCGGGCTCGCCACCGAGCTGGACGCGGAGGAGGCCTACTCGGCCCTCCATCTCGTCCGGCAGAGTCTCCTGGCCATGATCGGCGTGATGGTCGTCGGCGCACTCGGCATGCTCGCCTACTCGATCGTCGTCATGCGGCAGCAGAGCGAGATCGACGAGGCGCAGCAGCTGGGCCGCTACCGGATCGAGGGCAAGCTGGGCAGCGGCGGCATGGGCACCGTCTACCTGGCGCGCCACGCCCTGCTGCGACGCAAGACGGCGATCAAGGTCCTGAAGAACGAGGACGCGGGCGAGGAAGGCATCAAGCGCTTCGAGCGCGAAGTGCAGGTGTCGAGCTCCCTCACGCACCCGAACACCATCGAGATCTACGACTACGGGACCACGCCGGACGGCACCTTCTACTACGCGATGGAGCTGCTGCACGGCATCACCCTGTCCGAGCTCGTCGAAGACGAGGGGGCGCTGCCCGAAGCCCGGGCTACGCACCTGATGCGCCAGGCCGCGTCTTCGCTCGCCGAGGCGCACGCCAGCGGCCTGATCCACCGGGATCTGAAGCCCACCAACGTCATGGTGTGCGAACGGGGGGGCCTGCTCGACTTCGTCAAGGTGCTCGACTTCGGGCTGGTGCGCAGCGAGGAGCAGACCCCCGACACGGCTCTCACCCTGACGACCTCGTTCGCGGGCACGCCGCTCTACATGGCTCCCGAGTCCCTGGAGGCGCCCGAGAAGGTCTCGATCCGCAGCGACGTCTACCAGCTCGGGGCGATCACCTACTACCTGCTCACGGGAAAGCACGTGTTCTCGGGAGAGTCGCTCGTCGAGGTGCTCTCGAAGCACCTGAACAAGGAGCCACAGCCCATCGCCGATCTCCGGGGAGAGCCCGTCGCGGCCGGGCTGGATGCACTCGTGATGAGTTGCCTGGCCAAGGACCCTTCCGACCGGCCACGAGACGCCGGCGAGTTCGTCGCGCGACTCGATGCCTGCGAGATCGCAGGCATCTGGTCCCAGTACGAGGCCAGCGCGTGGTGGGAGGCCTATTCGGAGCGGAATCCCGGCGCACTCGACCCGTACCCGCGAGAGGACGACTCCCTCGGCTCGGCGCCCAGCGGCTACCAGGTCGACATGAGAGGACGTCTCGAGAAGTCGACGGGGAAGGGCTGAGGGGCAGGCGGCGTTCGCGACCGGCCGGGCCTCGAACGGGGTTCAGTCCCCGGCTCGCGCGGTCGATTCGCGTGGGCAGCGTCCGGCCGGTAGGCTGCAGGCGCGCCCGAAGAGGAACCCACCGCATGACGATCACCGATGGCTACGAGCTGGTCCACCCCGAGTACTACGCAAAGAACGGTCCGCCCTATGCCGTCTGGGATCGCCTGCGCGCCGAGTCGCCCGTGCACCGCTGCGACGTGGAGAACGTCGAGCCCTTCTGGGCGATCACCCGCCAGGAAGAGATCAAGATCATCTCGAAGACGCCCGAGCTCTTCCTGAGCGAGCCCGGAATCACCCTGCTGCCCACCGATCGCGAGATCGATCGCGAAGAGGGCATCGGGGCCATGCGCGTGGTCATCAACACCGATCCGCCGGAGCACCGCGACCTGCGCAAGGTGGCGAGCCCCTGGTTCACCCCGCGCTCGCTCAAGCGCATGGAGGCCGTGATCGAGCAGAGCGCGAAGCAGCTCGTGGACGACCTGGCCAAGGAAGGCGAGTCGTGCGAGACCGACCTCGCCATGGGCATGGCCGTCAGCCACCCGCTGCGGGTGCTCTGCAAGGCGATCGGCGTCCCGGAGAGTCAGGAGCGCGACATCCTGGAGCTGTCGAACCAGCTCTTCGCCCCGGACGACGAGGAGCTGGGCGGCGGCAAGACGACCTCCGAGGACTTCCGCGAGCTGGGCCAGCGCTTCCTCGAGCTCTTCCTGCCCATCGTGCAGGATCGCCGCGCCAACCCCACCGACGATCTCGCCAGCATCATTGCCAACGCGCGCATCCACGGCGAGGAGATGGGGCCGATGGAGACGCTCGGCTACTACCTGATCGTCTTCAACGCGGGCCACGACACCACCAAGAACGCGCTCGCGGGCGGCTTCTCGCAGCTGATCCAGCATCCCGACGAGTTCGCGAAGATCCAGCAGGACCCGTCGAAGGTGCCGGACGCCGTCGAGGAGATGATCCGCTGGGCCTCCCCGGTGAACTACATGAAGCGCACCGCGTCTCGCGACCTCGAGCTGTCGGACACCAAGATCCGCGAGGGCGACGCCCTGGTGATGTTCTACGCCTCCGGCAACCGCGACGAGAGCGTCTTCGACGATCCCTACCGCTTCGACGTGAGCCGCAACCCCAACCGCCACCTCGCCTTCGGCTACGGCGAGCACTTCTGCATGGGCGCCCACTTCGCGCGGCGCAGCATGCGGGCCATCGTCGATCAGCTGGCGCGCCGGGTGGAGGAGTGGGAGCTGGTGGGCGACCCCGAGTGGATCCAGGCCAGCTTCGTGGTGGGACTGAAGCACCTGCCCGTGCGCTACCGCATCCGCCCCGCCTGAAGCCCGCGGCGAGCGCGGCAGAGGGCGAGGCTACTCGCCCACGGCTTCCACCACGAGTCCGGCCACGGCCATGGCGTACTCCCGGTCCGCCGTGCCCTGGCCCCGGTTCACCTGCACCGCGACGGCGATCCGGTGGTCGGGGAAGTAGCGCATCTGGCTCGAGTAGCCCGGAAACCAGCCACTGTGACCCCAGACGGGCCCGAGAGGGGATGCCTCCTGGACGAAGACGCCGAGTCCCGCCGCCGTGCCGTCCCGCACGCGGACGGGATCGTCGAACAGGAGCCCCGGTTCGGGGACACCGGGGGCGCGCCCTTCGTAGAGCGCCTTCGCCCACCGCACGAGGTCGACCGGGTTCGTGACGAGGCCTCCGCCGGTCCACTCGTTGGCGGGGTTGATGCGCAGGCGTCCCTCGTCGTCGGTGGTGCGTTCGGGTAGGAGGCTCGTCATCGTCTGGTGTCCGGCGACCAGGCCCGGCAGGTCGCGCCGGTCCGAGGGTGAGGTCTGCGAGAGTCCCAGGGGCTCGAGAAAGCGCGTCCGGATCTGCTCGTAGTAGGACGCGTCGCCAGCGCGTTCGAGGATCAGGCCCAGCAGCAGGTAGCCCGTGTCGGTGTACGCGTAGTCGGTGCCGGCCGGGAAGAGTGGCTCGCGGTCGAGCAGACAGGCGATCTGCTCGCGCGCGTCGAGGTAGGCGTCGGGCCCTCCGCTCGCGCGGCGCCAGACCGCGCGCAGCCAGAATCCGCTGAGGTCGTAGTGGTCCTCGAGGCCGCCGGTGTGACGGAGCAGGATCCGCGGGGTGAGCCGTGCCGCGTTCGGCAGGCGTTCGAGCCAGGGCTCTTCCGCGAGCCAGGTCGCGATCGGTGCGTCGAGATCGAGACGGCCCTCCAGCGCGAGGCCTACGGCCAGGGCCGCCACGAAGGTCTTGCCCACGCTTCCGGACATGCTGCGGTGGTCGGGTCGCATGGCGATTCCGCGCTGCGGATCCGCGAAGCCCACGGCGGTGCTTCCGACCCGGCCGTCCGGCAGGGCGAAGGCCGCCATGGCACCGGGGAACCCGTCTCGCTCGCGCAACCCGGTGAGCTCTTCCCGGAGAGTGGATTCGAGCGCTTCGAGATCCACCTCGCTCGCGTGACCGGGGTTCGCCAGGCAGGAGAGCAGGGCGAGGGCGAGCGCATAGGGGCGGATCACGCTTGCTCCTCCTCGGCGAGCACCGCGGTCTCCTTCCGGGTCCCGAGTCGCTCCGGCCCGAAGTACAGCAGTGCCAGCGCGACCACCGCCGCCCCGAGCGTCGCGAGGAAGAGGAAGTTCGCCGGCGGGATCCCGGTGCCGGGCGCGAACTCGAAGTTGTTGATCGCGTGGAACAGGAACGCGAGGAGCACCGTGCCGCCCGTCGAGTTGTAGACGGTCGTGAAGAGCAGCGCGAGGACGACCGTGTTGAGCAGGAATAGGGGCAGGGACATGGCGCTCTGGGAGAGAGACGCGATGTAGAAGGACGGCACGTGCCAGACGCCCCAGATGACACCGAGGATCAGGCTGGCCTGCAGTGCGCTGTATCGACGTTGCAGGAGCGGCAGGGCGAAGCCACGCCACCCGAACTCCTCCATGGGGCCGGGGTCATCGATCAGGACGAGGAGGAGCGCCGGGAGGACCGTCCAGGAGGGCTCGTAGCCGAACAGCGGGTCGTCCGCACCCGTGACCGCGTTCGAGATGGCGCGCGCGACCAGCTTGACCAGCCCGTAGCCCAGCAGCACCGCGGCCACCCAGCCCAGGCCAGCGCGCCAGCGGAAGAGCCGACGGAAGAACGAAGCGAGGCCGGCGGAGCCCCGCACGTACCCCACGACGGCAACCGCCGCGATCGTCGGCGCGTAGACGGCCAGGTGGAAGACACCCTTCCAGAACGGAACGCTCGGGTCGAGGGCGCCGAAGCGTTCGGTCAGCGCGTCGCCGAAGATCAGCACCCCTGCCGCGAGGCCCCACGTGATCGCGAAGGTGATGACGAGGAAGGGAGCCAGGTGTCGGGTTTCCATCCGGATTCCCCTTCAGGGTCGCGCGATGCCTGCGACCAGCGTGTCGAGCAGTCGCTCGAAGGCGTCGTCGAGCGGCACGTCCGAGCCCCGGTCCCAGCGGTAGACGAAGCTCCGATTGGCCAGGTGGGGCATCGTGCGGGCCAGCTGCGGATGGGCCTCCGCGTCCACCGAGGCCACGCGCTCGCGGACCGCCTCGCGGAAGTCGGCGACGTCGTCGGTCGGCGCCGCGGAGAGCTCCATGGCGATGAAGCCGAGCACCGCACCGGTCACGGCCGTGACCTGGTCGGCGAGCTCGCGGCCACGGAGCCCGGCGTCGTGGAGGATCGAGAGCACCTCCTCCATCGCCGCATCCTGATCGCCCCGGTTCGACGTGAGGGCGCCGCCGATCAGCGGAGCCAGGTTCGGGTGCGCGAAGAGGGTGCGACGCAGCGCCCGCGCCACCTCGCGGAAGCGCACTGGCCAGGGACGTCCGGGGTCGACGGGGCTGCGGCGGCCCGCGACCTCGTCGATCACTGCCGTCAGCAGCTGGTCGCGCGTGCCGACGTGCCACTGGATGGCGGCGGGATTGACGCCGAGACGTCGGGCCAGCGAGCGGATGCCGAAGGCGCCGAGGCCTTCGGCGTCGATCAGGGCCAGCGCGCCCTCGACCACCTGTTTGCGGTCGAGGCCGACGGCCGTCGGAGCCCGGCGGGGCCGGGACTTCCGGGTTGTCTTCGACCGCGCTCTCACCGCCAACGGCTTGTCTCCTCCCAGGAGTTCTTATACACTGTACAAGATGTCGTCGCAAGCCGAGACGATCGCGGACCTGCGTTCCCGGATCCACGGGCGCTACGAGCGCTGGGCGCCGCGTTCGGCGGCGTTGGCCGCGGAGGCCCGGCGCTCCTTTCCCGGCGGCGACACCCGCATGAGTGCCCACTACGCGCCCCATCCGCTCTTCGTCGACTCGGCCGAAGGCGCCCGTGTGCGCGACGTCGATGGCCACGAGCTCGTCGACTTCATGAACAACTTCACCTCGCTCATCCTGGGACACGCCGATCGCGACGTCGTCCGGGCCGTGTCGGAGCAGGTCGCGCGAGGCTCGGCCGTCGGCGCCGCGACCACGAGCCAGCTCGAGCTGGCCGAGATCATCCGCTCGCGGGTTCCTTCGATGGAGCAGCTTCGCTTCACGGCCTCGGGCAGCGAGGCGACCCTGATGACGATCCGCTGCGCGCGCGCGAGCACGGGCCGACCCGGGATCATGAAGATGGAGGGCGGCTACCACGGAAGCTACGAGCTCGCGGAGGCGAGCCTCGTTCCGCTTCCGGGCCTCGCCGGCCCGGCGGACGCGCCCGAGGTCGTGCCCGTCGACGCCAGCCACAGCCCGAGCCTCCTGGACGACGTCGTCGTGTGCCCGTACAACGAGCCGGAAGCCGCCGCCGCACTCATCGCCGCGCATGCGAGCGAGCTGGCGGCCGTGATCGTCGAGCCCGTCCTCGGCAGCATGGGAATGGTCCCGGCGACCCGCGAGTTCCTGCAGGCACTCCGGGACGAGACCTCGAAGCACGACGTGCTCCTGATCCTGGACGAGGTCATCACCCTGCGACTCGGGGTCGGGGGTGCCCAGGCGGTCCATGGCATCACGCCCGATCTCACGTCGTTGGGAAAGATCATCGGCGGGGGACTGCCGATCGGCGCCTTCGGAGGGCGCGAGGACCTGATGCGCGTCTTCCATCCCGCCGAGTCGCGCCCGGTCATGCACTCGAGCACCTTTTCGGGCAACCCCCTCTCGATGGCGGCGGGTGCAGCCACGATGCAGCGGGTGGATGCCGAGCTGATCGACCGCCTCGGCACGCTGGGCCAGCGTCTGCGAGCCGGCTTCGATCGCGCCTTCGAGCGGGCCGGCGTGCGCGGGCAGGCGACCGGGTTGGGCTCGCTCACGAACCTCCATCTCACCGACGCACCGATCGCCGACGCCCGCGACGCCCTGCAGGGCATGATCGACGCGGGTGCCATCGGAGGCCTGCTCCACCTGCTGATGCTCGAGCGCGGCGTCTTCGCGGCCAGCCGGCTGATGTACTGCACGTCGTCCCCCATGACCGAATCCGACGTGGACCACGCCGTCTCGGCGCTCGACGACTCGCTCGCGGAGCTCGTTCCCGACCTGAAGCAGGTGGCGCCACAGCTGCTGCGCTAGCACTGGATCGGTCGCGGCGAGATCGAGGAAGGCGCTACCTGCATGGACGCGGTCGTCGATGGCGTTGCCCGCTCGGGCAGCCGGGGCCGCTCGCGAGCCACCTGTCCGAGTACACGACGGCTTCGCTGTCGGTCGTCCGGAAGGCGGTCGTCGACTCCGCTAGCTCGATGCGCCCCGGCGGCGGCGCCCGATCGCGGCCCGGCCGCCCGCCACCAGCGCCGCGGCGACGCCGAGCTTCCCCCACGGTGGCAGCGTCGGGACGGCATGGGGGAAGCCATCGTCGGTGATCGTGCCGACGCCTTCGCCGTCGGCGACCGGAACGCCCCCGAAGGAGCTGATGTCCACCGTGAAGGTCTCCGGGTCCTCGAGGTCGTCGTCGTCGACCGTGTCGACCGAGATCAGCTTGCTCGTCTCGCCCACTCCGAAGACGAGGATCGAGGAGTCTGCGAGGTAGTCGGGCTCCCCAGGGCCCGTGCCCGAAGAGACGGCCGTTCCGTCGGAGGTGCTGTAGCTGAAGACCACGGAGCCCACGGAGGGGACGTTCAGCGTGACGTGGAACTCGACCGCCTGCCCCTCTTCGGCCGCGGCATCGGAGATGGAGAGCTCGGCCGTGTCGTCGTCGATGATCGACCCGCTGCCCTGGGCGTCTCCGAGGCTCGCCCCGCTCGGCGACGAGAGGTCGACGGTGAACGTCTCGTTCGACTCGTCGACGATGTCGCCGAGGGTGGTGATCGGCACGGTCTGGAGACCCGAACCCGGCGGGAACAAGATCACGCCCGAGGCCGCGACGTAGTCCGGCTCCCCGACCCCGGTTCCCGAGGACGACGCCGTGCCGTCCGAGGTCGCGTACTGGACCGTGACGGGCACGAGCGTCGTCGGGCTCAGCGTCACGCTGAAGGTGGCGACTCCCCCTTCCGTGACCGACGCGTTGCCGATGTTCAGCACCTGGGCGCTGGCCGGGGCCGATGCGACCGCCATCAGTACGACGAGCAGGGTCCGAAGCATGCTGCCAGTGCACCACAGACCGGCCGGCGGCGGCATCGCACGATCGAGCGATCCGGCCCCCGCGCAGGAAGGTCCCCGAAGGGTGATCGCTCGATGCGGGGGGCGATCACTCGGCGACAGGGGCGCCTCGTCTTGGAGGCCCGTATTCCAAAGTCATCCGAGTGAAGCCAGGCGCGGATGCCGAGTGCGCCGTCCGCACGGCGCGGATTCAGGACCTCGGCCTTCCGACGCGACGCAGAAGAAAAAGCGCTGCCAGGGCGGCCGCCTGCATCGCGATGCGAGACCCTTCCGGAACGGCGATGGCCTCGACGTCCGTCGCCGCGAGGGTGGGTTTCACGGTCGAGACGTCGAGGATCATCGACCACTGCGATTTCGCTTCGTCGAACCCGAGGATGTCCTCATCCGCGAAGACGACTCCCCCGACGGCGCCACCGGTCTGGAACGACACCAACAGCCCCCCATCCGCCGTCAGATGTACACCGTCGATGTCGAGCGCCGCTGCGACGCCATGCTCCGAACCGTCGAACAGCAACGCGAAGTCCACCCCGGTCCAGGCAACGATGTCTTCATCTGCGGCCTGGACCCCGCCCGGGAGACGCACCATCGTGTCGAAGGACAGGAGGAGGACCGAGCCGGTCGGGTCGACGCTCACCGCGTCGATTCTCGCCCCCGCAGGTATTCCCTCGTCTTCGCCATCGAGCGCGAGCGAGAAGCCTTCTCCATCGATCACCACGACGTCTCGCGGAGTCACGAAGAGTGACCCGGGGAGGTTCACCATCGAACCGACGCTGAACACGATCGCTCCGTCCGGCAGCTCGTGGTAGCCGGTCACGGCGACGCTCGCGGGAAGCGCCACGGGAATCGTCGCCCGGAATCCCCGCGCGCCGACCCGGATCCCGGCGACGTCCTCGTCGGAGACGGTCTCGCCGGTCAGGTCGACCGTCGTGTTCGGAGAGACCAGAAAGACCTGGCCCGACGCTGTCCCTCCCGAGAGCGCCAGGAGGACGACTGCACCGAGCAGCGCGCTGCACCGGCGAAGCGAGGTCACGTTCGTGCGCCGAGCCGGGTTCGCCATGAGATGTCCCGGAGACGAGCGATTCCAGCGAGCGGATCGCCAGGCATCAGTCTTCCTCGACGCACCAGGAGCCGATCGGTGTGCTCCGGTTCAGGAACGGGCTGTAATCGAAGCGGTATTGGAAACTCTCGCCGTTGTCGTTGGAACGAAAGGCCCAGTTCCCGCCCCGAGCACTTGGAGACAAGCCTCCACACTGGGGGGGGTCGATCCAGCCATCCTGGCCGCCAACGCTGTTCCTCGGGACGCCGCGTGTCTCGTCGTATTGCAGACTGCTGGGATCTTCCAGGTCCAGGCCCGTCGCCAGGCGGAAGCCCTCGTCACAGAGGGTGTGGGCGTCATCGCAGACGCCCTGCGTCGACGAGAGATAGAACCGACGACCTCTCGGGAGGCCGCAGGGATCGCCGCTGCACGAGTTGCGCGCGGTCGCGTAGGCGTTGCCCGAGACGTCGGTCCCGTTGCTCACGAGCACGTTGCCACCCCAGATCGTCCCCGCACCGAGCGACGCACCCGTCCCCTCGTTGAAGGAGATGCGATTGTTGAGCACCACCGAGTTCTGGAGCACGCGCAGCCCGTCCTCGTCGTTGTTCAGGATCACGAGCCCTTCGACGTGTGCGCGTCGACCCAGCACGACGCCCGACCCGCGGAAGTTCTGGATGACCCCGTTGCGGATCGTCACGTCGTTGCTCGTCGGCCCCGCGATCGCATCGGCGACCTGCAGGGTCGGGCACAGCTGACCGACGTTGACGCAGGGACCGATCGAGAAGCCGGCGAGATCGATCGTGACGCCCCCCACCTGGATGTCGATCGCCTGCGCGGCACTCGACGCGATGATGTTGCTCGTCAGGACGTAGCTGTTCTGGCTGGTGATCTGAACCGGGAAGCCGGGCGTGTCGCCCGGGAAGCAACCTCCTCCGAACGCACAGACCTGGTTGATCTCGAGCCGACCCTCCGACCCCGCCGGCAGGGCGGCCAGGCAGAGGAGCAGGATGAGCGTTGCGGTTCTCGCGAACTGGATCATGGACTCGCCTCTTCTGGAGCAGGGGCGCAGCTGCACGACACCGGTGGGCGTCGCGGTGCAGGTCATTATGCACGGACGACGCACGCGCCAGCTAGCGGAAATCGGGTCGGGGCCGCCCGGAGAACGCCACGACCGGGAGTCGGAAGCGCGCAAGTCGTTGGTTTCACTTGCGCCTCAGCCAGGCTTCGAAGCTGGGGACCGGGGTTCGAATCCCGTGCGACGCAGCGAGCGATGCCGCCCCCGTCCCGATCCGCATCGATGCGTTTGCCCTACGTGACAGGCGCGGCCTGCGCGCCCGTTCCGTTCTCGAGATACGCGCGCATCGACGGGCTGAACCTCGAGGCGTTGCGCTGTCAGTAGCGCGCGCCTCCGGGCGAGCCGATGATGCTCCGGTACAAGCGCAGGGTCGACTCGAAGGGTGCCTCGTCCATCGGGATGCTCTGCTGTTGCTCCACGACCGTCTGCAGCGAGTAGAGGACCCCGTCGAGCAACAGCTCGAAGCGGCTTCGAGAGTTCGGCCCCCGGGCTTCGAAGCCGAGGGTCGGCGTATCGAAGTCGCGGATCCCTCAGAGTGCCAGGCGCAGGCGTCCGACTCGCGCGAAGTGGCGGAAGTCGTCGTCGCGCGTGACCAGGCGCACGTCGTGGTCGATGCAGCTCTGAGCGACGAGTGTGTCCGCGAGGCGGGCGCGATGCCTGCGCGCGAGCAGCTTGGCTCGAAGCCGCCCGGCGCGCTCCCAGAAGGCCGGGTCCGGGTCCAGGAGGGGGAGCTGCGAGAGAAGGACGCCGACGTTTCGAGGCATCCCCGGGTCGCTCAGCAGCTCGGTCAGGACCACGGGCGGGAGGCAGGCCTGATGGTCGGCGAGTGCGCTCTCCACCAGCGCGGTGTCGTCGCCCAGCGGCTCGCGGTCCGAGAAGAAGGCGATCCAGGAGCTGCTGTCGATCGCGATCATCGATCTTCGCGGAGGGACGCGAGCTCGATACCGAAACGGATCTTGCCGCGGAGGCGTCGCAGCTCCTCGTAGGCGCGGCCCGCCGCGACCAGTTCGAGTCCTCTACGAACGGTCTGCGTAATGCCTTCCTCCGTGGATGCGAGCGCGTTCTCGAGCAGGTCCTCCGGGACCTCGACGGTGATCTTGCGCATCTCGGCCATGGTCCTCATCGTACCGGCCTCGATACCAGTGTCAATACCAGTGCTCAGACTGGTATTGCCCCCTCTCGCAGCTCACTCGATCCCGAGCCGCTTCATCTTTTTGTAGATGGAGCATTCGTCGGGTGATGGGATCACCCGGCGCGCCATCTATCGACCAGGCACCCGCACTCCGCAGTGATGGCGGGGCCCGGGATCAAGCGGCTCTCCTCGGAGCGAGTCGCCGCATTCTGCGTTGGAGGTTACTTCGTCGCGAAGTTCCGCTCGGCCCGGGGAATCGCGGAGGCTCCTCAGGGCCCGACCAGCACGTCGAGCGCCGTCCCTCCGGGGAGAGGCACAGCCGGTGGCCCACGGGCCCGGAACCACGGTTCCGGATCTCTCTCGATCACAGGGCACGCAGCCACCGAGAGTGCCGCTAGGGCCGGCACGAGGCGACTTCGGGGTCGCGGCCTTGGACCACTCGTTCGAGAGTCGAACGATCGATTCGGAGTCGGGAGCGTGTTACCGTGTTGCGTTACGGAGCATCGGCGCAGTGATAGCCCATCTGCCGTTGTCCAGGCGCTCCACTAGATTGGTGGCGCTCGGTAGCACGCTCGCGGGCGCAGGGGCCGCTCTCGCCATCGGTCTGGTCGCCGATGACGCGCAGCTCTGGCAGGCAGCCGACCTGGCTGGAGGTACGGGCCCGACTGGCGTGCAGCTCGGCCTCGCGGTCGCCACAGGTGACTTCGACGGCGACGGCGAGGTCGACCTCGCGATCGGTGATCCTGAAGCCGAGGTGGGCGGCCAGGCACGAGCGGGCGCGGTCTATGTCGCCTACGGCAGCCCGAACGGGCTGGGCGCGCCGGGCAGCGAGGTCTGGACCCAGGACAGCACGGGTCTCCAGAACCTGGCGGAGCTCGACGACGAGTTCGGATTCGCGCTGGCCAGCGGGAACTTCAACGGCGACGCCTACGACGACCTCGCCATCGGTATCCCCGGCGAGACGATCAACGGCAACGCCAGCGCCGGGGCCGTGGCCATTCTCTTCGGCTCGGCGAGTGGCCTCAGCGACGCCGGCAACGACTTCCTGCACTACGACCGCGGCCTCGTCTCGGGCGTCACGGCCCCGGGTGATCGCTACGGCCACGCCCTGGCCGCAGGGCGCTTCAACGACGACGCCTACGCAGACCTGGCCATCGGCGTCCCGCAGAGGACCGCGAGCGGTGTGTCGAACGGAGGCAACGTGCAGGTTTTCTTCGGCACCGAC
>JANQSB010000082.1 GCA_028284295.1 Myxococcota bacterium
ATCGGTCAGGGTGGCGCGATCACGATCCCGCTGAGCCCGATCGGTGGCAACATCGGTGAGACCGCCATGGGCACCCTGCTCGGCAACCCGCTCACGATCCTGGGCGGCGGTCCGTTCCGCACGGGTACCGCGATGATCACGGGCGTGACCACCAACGTCATCATCATCACGAACCGCGGCGCCTCGAACGTCCAGGGCGTCTTCTTCACGCTGGTGCCGACCGAGAACGAGAACGTCGTCACGCCGACCACCAACGGTGGCTTCGTGGACGACCAGGTCGTCGGCACGCCGGTCCGCTACTTCTGGACGCGGGTGACCATCACGGGCACCAACAACCTGGAGTCGGCCGGCGCCACGCAGGACGGCACCGTGACCCTGATCGCCCCGATTCGCGTCAACACCGACACGATCGCCGGCGTGATCCCGGGCCGCAGCGACATGACCATGACCTTCGTCCCGGAGCCGGGCACCATGCTGCTGCTCGTCTCGGGCGCCGTGGGCCTTGCGGTCATCGGTCGACGCCGGATGCGCAAGTAGTCCGGTCGTAGCCCGACCCTGAAAGTCGAGAGGGCCACCCCGAACGGGGTGGCCCTCTTCGTTTTTGGCGTGCCCTGTCGGGAGGTCCAGCTCAGCCCAGGGCTGCGATCACCTCGTCGGGGGCCTGAACGAGCTCCACCAGGACACCCGCCGCGCCGATGGGAGCCCCTTCGTTTCCCTTCGGATGCACGAAGCAGACGTCGAAGCCCGACGCTCCCTTGCGAATGCCTCCGGGAGTGAAGCGGACGCCACGAGCGGTCAGCCACTCGACCGCCGCCGCCAGGTCGTCGATCCACAGGCCGACGTGGTTGAGAGACGGCTCGTGGACCCGCGGACGCTTCTCCGGGTCGATGGGCTGCATCAGGTCGACCTCGACCTTGAAGGGCCCGCTTCCCATGGAGGCGATGTCCTCGTCGACGTTCTCCGACTCGCTCTTGTAGTTGCCCTCGTCCGAGAGCCCGAGCGTCTCGATCCAGAACTCCCGCATGGGCCCCTTGTCGAGGCCTCCCACGGCGATCTGCTGGACGCCCAGCACGCGGAAGGGTCGGTTGTCGGAATCGGACACGGCGGGTCTCCTGACTGGTTTTCGTGTTGTTCGTGCGGCTCGTTCGGGACGACCGCTCAGTCTACCGGCGGACGGTGGTCCCGAGCCAGCAGGTAGCGCTCGCTGCTTCCCTTGCGGGTGGCCTGCGACTTCACGGTCTTCGCCTTCGCGAAGCGACTGCCGATGCGGCGGGACACGGCCTGGGCCTCGGGGCCGTCGAGGATCTTCACCAGCAGGTCGCCTCCCGGGCGCAGCAGGGCGGGCAGCAGCGCCTCCACGGCCTCGAGCAGACGCTCCTCGGCTGCCCGGTCGCGCTCGCGCACGCCCGTCAGCTTGGGGGCCGCATCGCAGAGCACCAGGTCCGCGGGTCCGTCGCCCAGCGCGTCCAGGATGCTCGCAGCCGTGTCGGGACTCTCGAGGTCGCCTTCCAGGGCGGTCAGGTTGTCGGCATCGAAGGGCTCGCAAGCGGCGAGGTCGACACCCACCACGCGCCCCTTCGGCCCGACGGCCCGGGACGCCACCTGCAGGAAGCCTCCGGGCCAGCAGCCGAGGTCCACGACGCGCTGGCCGGCCCGCAGGATCCGATGCCTGCGGTCGAGTTCCTCGAGCTTGTAGGCCGCGCGAGACCGGTAGCCCTCGCGCTTGGCGCGCTGGTGGAAGTGGTCTTTGCGGTCGTAGCGGGAAACGGGCGGGGCCTCGAACGCGAGCGGGAGGACGGCCGCTACTTCTTGCAGAGAACGGCCTTGCGGATGGAGACCACGCCGTCCCGATGGCCGGGCACCGAGCCGCGCACGAAGAGCAGGTTGCGCTCCGGCTCGACCTTGACGACCTCCAGGTTGCGCACCGTGACCTGCTCGTTGCCCATCTGGCCCGGCATCTTCAGGCCCTTGATGACCTTGGCGGGCCAGGCGCCGGCACCGATGGAGCCGCCGTGCCGGAACGACTCGTGGGTCCCGTGGGTGCGCTTCTTGATCGCGAAGCCGTGGCGCTTGACGACGCCCGCATAGCCGCGGCCCTTGGAGGTGCCGACGGCGTCCACGTACTGGCCGGCCTCGAACATGTCGACGCGGACCTCGGCGCCGAGGTCGTGCGCCTCGACGGTCTCGCCGTCGACCCGGCTCTCCCGCAGGTGCCGCTTGGGAGCCACGCCGGCCTTGTCGAAGTGGCCCTTCTCCGGCTTGTTGACCAGCGCCTCGCGCTTGTCGCCGAAGCCCAGCTGCAGGGCCGTGTAGCCGTCGGTCTCGTCGGTCTTCTTCTGGACCACCACGTTGGGGCCCGCCTCGAGAACGGTGACGGGGATCGCGTCGCCGGCATCGCTGAAGATGCGGGTCATGCCGACCTTGCGGCACAAGAGCTCGATGGACATCGGGGGATGGCTCCTCGCAAGAGGCTGCCCGGCTCGGGGCCGTGGGCAGCGTAGGTTGAGAGCTGTTCTGGGGGCCCGTTCGGGCTAGTTTGACGGCTCGCTCGGAGCCAACGCCGCGCGCCGGACCGAGCGAATCGGCCTGCCGAGCTCGGGCCGGGTCCGAGGGGCGCAGACTATAGGAGCGGAGCCTTTCGATGTCGACTACGCCGACCCCGTCGGCGACGACGCGCGCCGGCCACGAGCCCCTGCGCCCCGCCCTGGTACTGGCCCTCGACGGAGCCACCTTCGACGTCATCGAGCCGATGGTCGCCCGCGGCAGACTCCCGAATCTCGCCCGCTGGATGGCCACCCCGGGGGCATCCGTCCCGCTGGCGAGCACGGTCCCTCCGGTCACCTTCCCGGCGTGGTCGAGCTTCCTGACGGGCCTCACTCCGGGCGAGCACGGGATCTTCGACTTCACGCAGAAGCGTCCCGGCGCCTACCAGCTGCGCTTCGTCAACTCGCTGGACCGGGCGGGGGACTCGATGTTCCGCCGGGTGTGCGATGCGGGAGGACGCGTCCTGGTGCTGGGCATGCCCGCCACCCACCCCCCCGAGCCCCTGGACGGCCTGCTGGTGACCGGCTTCGACGCGCCGGTCTCCG
>JANQSB010000096.1 GCA_028284295.1 Myxococcota bacterium
CGCCGATCGCGATGGACAAGGAGCTTCGCTTCGCCATCCGCGAGGGCGGTCGCACCGTCGGCGCCGGCGTCGTCTCCGAAGTGATCGAGTAGGCAGCGATTCGAGCGAGCAGAGCGAGAGCCCAGATCGAGTTCAGGCGCGTAGCACAATTGGTAGTGCACCGGACTCCAAATCCGAAGGTTGGGGGTTCAAGTCCCTCCGCGCCTGCCAGCAGCCAGGGAGTCCCACTTCATTGAACCCGCTCAGAGATGCGCGCGAGTACCTGGCCGAGGTCCAGGTGGAGTGGAACAAGATCACGTGGCCTCCGCAGAAGGAAACGGTCGCCGGGACCATCAGCGTCGTCGTGGTGGTCACGATCATCACGACAGTGCTGGGTCTGATCGACTACGGACTGAGCCTCGTCATGCAGTTGGTGCTCTAGAGATGGACCGCGAGCCGAAATCGGGGGGGATGCGATGAGCGCGCCGAACACCCCGGGCAATCCGCCGGGACCGCCCGACGGCGGGACTCCGCCGGGCGACGCCGGCAAGCCGGCACCGAACCCGTCGGGCGCCAAGAAGCCCGCAAAGAAGTGGTACATCGTGCACACCTACTCGGGACAGGAAGCGCGCGCCAAGCAGGGTCTGCTCGAGAGGGCCCAGGCGCTCGGCTTCGAGGAAGCGATCGACGAGGTCCTCATCCCCGAGGAGAACGTGGTCGAGATGGTGGCCGGGAAGAAGCGCACCTCGAAGCGCAAGTTCTTCCCCGGCTACATCCTGGTGCGCATGGCCCTCGACGACGAGACCTGGCACGTCGTGAAGGGCACGCCCAAGATCACCGGCTTCGTCGGCAACGCCACCCAGCCGCCGTCCATCTCGGACGACGAGGTGGCGCGCATGACCCAGCGCATCCACGACGGCGAGTCCAAGCCCAAGCCGCTCGTCACCTTCGAGGAAGGCGAGAGCGTCCGCGTCATCACCGGCCCCTTCGCGAGCTTCTCGGGCTTCGTGGACGAGGTGATGCCGGAAAAGGAGAAGCTGCGGGTGATGGTCCAGGTCTTCGGCCGGGCGACCCCCGTGGTGCTCGATTACACCAACGTCGAGAAGGCGTGAGAGGGAAACGAACGTGGCCAAGAAGGTCCTAGCCGTCGTCAAGCTGCAGTGCCTCGCCGGGCAGGCGAACCCGTCGCCGCCGGTGGGTCCCGCGCTCGGCCAGCACGGCGCCAACATCATGGAGTTCTGCAAGGCCTTCAACGCCCGCACCCAGGACAAGCCCGGGCTGGTGATTCCGGCCGTGATCACGATCTACGCCGACCGCAGCTTCACCTTCGAGCTGAAGTCGCCGCCGGCGGCCGTCCTCCTCAAGCGGGCCGCGAAGATCGACAAGGGCTCGGGTGAGCCGAACCGGGAGAAGGTCGGGAAGGTGACCGACGCCCAACTCGCCGAGATCGCCGAAATGAAGAAGGAAGACCTCAACGCGTTCGACGTGGAGGCTGCCAAGAAGATCATCGCCGGCACCGCCCGGTCGATGGGTCTCGAGGTCGAGGGCTAGGAATCGATGGGTCGAAGCAACCGATACAAGAAGGCGGTCGAGCAGATCGAGCGGGACAAGCTCTACCCCCTCGGAGAGGCGGTCGAGCTGCTCAAGAGCCTGCCCACGGGCAAGTTCGACGAGAGCGTCGATGTGGCCATCAACCTGGGGGTCGACCCCAAGCACGCGGACCAGATGGTGCGCGGCGCGGTCGTCCTGCCCCACGGCACCGGAAAGAGCGTGCGCATCCTGGTGTTCGCGAAGGGCGACAAGGAGCACGAGGCGCGGGAGGCCGGCGCCGACCACGTGGGTGCCGACGAGCTCGCCCAGAAGATCCAGAACGAAGGCTGGCTCGACTTCGACCGTGTGATCGCGACGCCCGACATGATGGGCGTGGTCGGACGCCTGGGCCGCGTGCTCGGTCCGCGGGGCCTGATGCCGAACCCGAAGCTCGGCACCGTGACCCAGGACGTGGGTCGCGCCGTCTCGGAGCAGAAGTCCGGCAAGGTCGAGTACCGCGTCGACAAGAACGGGATCATCCACTGCGCCGTGGGCAAGGCCTCCATGGAGGCCGACGAGCTGCTGGCGAACATCAGCGCCCTCGTCGACGTGATCCAGAAGCAGAAGCCGTCGGCCGCGAAGGGCACCTACTTCAAGCGCATGGCGCTCTCCACCACCATGGGTCCGGGGCTGCGCATCGAGCCCCAGTCCGCGGTCGCCGCGGCGGCCGGCTAGTCGAACCCGGAGCGAACGGGCAGGAACATGCTGACACGAAGCCAGAAGGAAGAGCAGGCCGTCGAGCTGCGGGAAAAGTTCGCCCGTGCGACGAGCGTCTTCGTCGCGGACTACCGCGGGATCACCGTCGACCAGGCGAACCTGCTGCGCGCGAAGCTGCGCGGAGAGGACGCCGGCGGCGAGGTCGAGTACCAGGTCACCAAGAACTCGGTGCTGCGACGGGCCACCAGCGACTCGCCCGTGGAGGTCTTGAGTGACGCCTTCAACGGCCCCACCGCGGTGGCGATCTCCTACGGAGATCCCGCGGCGCTGGCGAAGGTGCTCGTCGACTACTCGAAGGAGATCGAGGTCTTCGAGCTGAAGGGCGCCTTCCTCGACGGGCGCGCGCTCGACGACTCGGAAATCCAGACCCTGGCGACCCTGCCCAGCCTCGACGAGCTGCGCGGGAAGCTGGTGGGCCTGCTGCAGGCCCCGGCCACCAAGCTGGTGCGACTGATGAAGGAGCCGAGCGGCCAGGTCGCGCGACTCATCGAAGCCCGAAGGAACGCATTGGAACAAGCCGGCTGAAAGGCTGGAGAGTTCACGACCGGTGAGGCGGGAGGGCACCGAGGTTGGCGCCCGACAGGACTCGAGGACGAGTGAACCGCCCACCCCTCACGAGATCAATGGATCAACGAAAGGGACCATCCAAATGTCCACCGACCTGAATGCGATCGCGGATCAGCTCTCGAGCCTGACCGTCATGGAAGCTGCCGAGCTCGCCTCGATGCTCGAGGAGAAGTGGGGCGTCTCCGCAGCCGCCCCCGTCGCCGTCGCCGCGGGCGGCGCGGCGGCCGCCGACGCCGGCCCGGCCGAGGAGAAGACCGAGTTCGACGTGGTCCTCGTGGGCTTCGGCGACAAGAAGATCCAGGTCATCAAGGAGGTTCGCGGCATCACGGGGCTGGGCCTGAAGGAGGCCAAGGAGCTCGTGGAAGGCGTGCCGAAGGCCCTGAAGGAGGGTGTCGCGAAGGACGAGGCCGACGAGATCAAGGAGAAGATCGAGGCGGCCGGCGGTCAGATCGACATCAAGTAGCGGCCCGAGCCAGGCGGTGTGTGCGGGCCGCGCTCCCGCTCGCACCGTTGCAAGACCTGCAAGCCAAGACCCGCGCAAGCACTGCTCGAGGTCGGCTCCGGTCCGACCCCCGGACCCGGCCCCGAGCGGAGAAAGCCAGCCCGTAGAGGCATCCCAGCAGCTCGGATCGTGTCCCGGAGGGGGGCGCGA
This sequence comes from Myxococcota bacterium, assembly GCA_028284295.1. Classification (GTDB taxonomy): domain Bacteria; phylum Myxococcota_A; class UBA9160; order UBA9160; family UBA4427; genus JAJDAN01. The sequence continues at coordinate 3,506 of JANQSB010000096.1, forward strand.
TGCGACGCTGTTCGCGGCTGTCGGGAGGTCAACGACCCACCGTGCAAGACATCCACTTTTCCGACTTCGCGCCCCGTGTCCGCAAGAGCTTCGCGAGCATTCCTCGCGTCATCGACATTCCGAACCTGCTGGAGATCCAGCGCCTCTCCTTCGAGCGCTTCCTCCAGACCGGGGTCGAGCTGGAGAAGCGGGAGAACGTCGGCCTGCAGGCCGTCTTCAACTCCGTCTTTCCCATCAAGGACTTCAACGACACCGCTTCGCTGGAGTTCGTGGGCTACACGCTCGAGCAGCCCAAGTACGACGTGCAGGAGTGCCTCTCCCGCGGCATGACCTACGCGGCGCCCTTCAAGGTCACCATCCGCCTCGTGGCCTGGGACGACGCCGAGGGCAGCCAGGCGATCCGCGACGTGAAGGAGCAGGAGGTCTACTTCGGGGAGATCCCGATCATGACCGACAACGGCACCTTCATCATCAATGGCACCGAGCGGGTGATCGTCTCCCAGCTCCACCGCTCGCTGGGCATCTTCTACGACACGAGCATCTCCACCACGGTGTCCCCCGCCGGCAAGAAGATCTACTCCTGCCGGATCATTCCCTACCGCGGCTCCTGGCTGGACATGGAGTTCGACCACAAGGACCTGCTCTACGCCCGGATCGATCGACGCCGGAAGCTCCACGTCACCATCCTGCTGAAGGCGCTCGGGTACACGCCGGAGGAGCTGCTCGACCACTTCTACCAGGCCGAGCGCATCCGCCGGGACGGTCGGAAGTTCTTCAAGAGCGTGGTGCCGGAGCTCCTCGTCGGTCAGCGCTGCACCCGCGAGGTGCGCGACGACGAGGGCAACATCCTCATCCGGAAGGACAAGAAGTTCACCGGAGCGGCCGTCCGACGTCTCGCCAAGGCCGAGATCAAGGAGATCCAGATCGGCGTCGAGGACCTGCTGCGCGAGGACGCGGTCAAGCGGGTGACTCCGGTCGACATCGTCGACGAGACCACCGGCGAAGTGCTGATGGAGTGCAACGACGAGATCACCCAGGAGAAGCTCGACGAGCTGCACGCTCGCGGAATCGACGACTTCGACCTGCTCTATCTCGACCCGATCACCACCGGTAGCGCCCTTCGCGACACCCTCCTCGCCGACAAGACCGCGACCGAGGACGACGCGATCATCGAGATCTACCGGCGCCTGCGGCCGGGCGATCCGCCCACCCTCGAGACGGCGACGAACCTCTTCAACAACCTCTTCTTCAACGGGGAGCGCTACGACCTGTCCCGGGTCGGACGCCTGAAGCTCAACCACAAGCTCTCCTTCGACGGCGAGCAGCGCGTCGAGTTCCTGCCGCGCGGCAAGGGGAATCCCGCCGAAGAGGTGCCCCTGGGCGAGCTCGCCACCCTGCGCCGCGAGGACATCCTGGCGGCCGTCAAGTACCTGGTCGATCTGAAGAACGGGACGGATCCCTCGAAGCGCGTCGACGACATCGACCACCTGGGCAATCGCCGGGTGCGCGTGGTCGGCGAGCTGCTCGAGAACCAGTACCGCATCGGTCTGGTCCGCATGGAGCGTGCGATCAAGGAGCGGATGTCGCTCCAGGGGATCGAGACGCTGATGCCCCACGACCTGATCAACTCCAAGCCCGTCTCCGCGGTCATCAAGGAGTTCTTCGGATCGAGCCAGCTCTCCCAGTTCATGGACCAGACCAATCCGCTCTCGTCCGTGACCCACAAGCGGCGCCTCTCGGCGCTGGGGCCGGGTGGTCTGACGCGCGAGCGGGCGGGCTTCGAGGTGCGCGACGTGCACCCGACCCACTACGGTCGCATCTGCCCGATCGAGACCCCGGAAGGTCCGAACATCGGCCTGATCGCCTCCCTCTCCACCTTCGCCCGGGTCAACGACTTCGGCTTCATCGAGACCCCCTACCGGGCCGTCGACGAGGGCCAGGTCACCGACCAGGTGAAGTTCCTGTCGGCCCTCGACGAGGAGGAGATGTCGATCGCCCAGGCGAACGCGCCCGTCGGCGACGACCAGCGCTTCGTCAACGAGCAGGTGTCGGCGCGGAAGCACGGCGAGTTCCAGCTGGTCAATCCCGACGAGGTGACCATGATGGACGTCTCGCCGAACCAGCTGGTCTCGGTGGCCGCGTCCCTGATTCCCTTCCTCGAGAACGACGACGCCAACCGCGCGCTGATGGGCTCGAACATGATGCGCCAGGCGGTGCCGTTGCTCCGCACCCAGGCGCCGCTGGTGGGCACCGGCATGGAGGCGGTCGTGGCCCGGGACTCGGGCGTGACCGTCGTGGCCAAGCGCGACGGCATCGTCGAGTCGGTCGACGCCGCCCGCATCGTGCTGAATCCCGACGAGGACGACGCGTCGGGGAGCAACGTCGACATCATCAGCCTGATCAAGACCCAGCGCTCCAACCAGAACACCTGCATCAACCAGCGCCCCATCGTGCGCGCCGGGGACCGGGTGGTGAAGGGGCAGGTGATCGCCGACGGACCGGCGACGGACCGCGGCGAGATGGCCCTGGGCGTGAACGTGCGCGTCGCCTTCATGCCCTGGTCCGGGTACAACTTCGAGGACTCGATCCTCATCTCCGAGCGTGTCGTCAAGGACGACTCCTACACCTCGATTCACATCGAGGAGTTCGAGTGCGTCGCGCGTGACACCAAGCTCGGCAAGGAGGACATCACCCGCGACATTCCGAACGTGGGTGAGGACGCTCTGAAGGACCTCGACGAGTCCGGCATCGTTCGGATCGGCGCCGAGGTGAAGCAGGACGACGTGCTCGTCGGCAAGATCACGCCGAAGGGCGAGACCCAGCTCTCTCCGGAGGAGCGCCTGCTGCGCGCCATCTTCGGTGAGAAGGCGGGCGACGTCCGCGACACCTCGCTGCGGGTTCCGCCCGGGGTGACGGGCACGGTCATCGGGGCGCAGGTCTTCTCCCGCCGCGGCGTGGAGAAGGACGAGCGCGCCCGCGCGATCGAGGAGGAGGAGATCGAGCGCCTGCGCAAGGACCAGGAGGACGAGATCCGCATCATTCGCGACAGCGCGATGAACAAGGTGCGCGAGCTCGTCGTCGGTCAGAACGCCGCCAACAACGTGGGCGACGAGCGCACGGGCGAGAGCTGGATCACGGCCAAGTCGGCGGTGACCGCAGAAGCCCTCGCGCAGGTGCCCCAGCGGCGCTGGCGCGAGGTGCAGATCGCCGACGCCGGTCGCCAGGAGCAGATCGATCGGATCTTCGATTCGATCGAGGATCAGGCCAACGTCATCAAGGCCGTCTTCGACGAGAAGATCGCGCGCCTGAAGAAGGGCGACGAGCTGCCTCCGGGCGTGTTCAAGATGGTGAAGGTCTACCTCGCCATCAAGCGCAAGCTCTCGGTAGGCGACAAGATGGCGGGCCGCCACGGCAACAAGGGCGTGATCTCCCGCATCCTTCCCGAAGAGGACATGCCCTACGCCGCAGACGGGACGCCGGTCGACATCGTGCTCAACCCGCTGGGCGTGCCGTCGCGCATGAACATCGGGCAGGTGCTCGAGACCCACCTCGGCTGGGCGGCCCACGGCCTGGGACGGCAGATCGATGCCGAGCTCGAGCGTCAGAAGGTCGCCGAGGCGGGCGCGCTGCGGGACAAGCTCAAGGAGGTCTACTCCGACGAGCGGATCTCCGCGGACCTCGACAAGGCGTCCGACGACACCATCCTCGACATGGCGAGGCGCGCCCG
>JANQSB010000097.1 GCA_028284295.1 Myxococcota bacterium
CGCCGATCGCGATGGACAAGGAGCTTCGCTTCGCCATCCGCGAGGGCGGTCGCACCGTCGGCGCCGGCGTCGTCTCCGAAGTGATCGAGTAGGCAGCGAGCCCAGGGGATCGAGACATGGCGGACAGCGCAGCGCAGAAGATCCGGATCCGGATGAAGGCGTACGACCACAAGCTCCTCGACCAGAGCGCGGGGGAGATCGTGGACACGGCCATCCGGACCGGTGCGAGCGTGGCGGGACCGATCCCGCTGCCGACGGACATCAACAAGTACACGGTCCTGCGCGGGCCGCATATCGACAAGAAGTCCCGCGAGCAGTTCGAGATCCGCACCCACAAGCGGCTCATCGACATCATCGAGCCCACCGCCCAGACGGTGGACGCCCTGATGAAGCTCGAGCTCGCGGCGGGCGTCGACGTGGAGATCAAGCTCTAGCCATGGCCACCCTGGACCTGCGAGGCAGCGACAACGAGAAGAAGGGGAGCGTCGAGCTGTCGCCCTCGATCTTCGAGGCGGCCGTTCGCCCTCATCTCTTCCACGCCGAGGTGCGACGTCAGTTGGCGGGGCGACGCGCCGGGACGCACAGCACCCGGAACCGCGCCCTCGTCTCGGGCGGTGGCGCGAAGCCCTACCGGCAGAAGGGGACGGGCCGTGCGCGACAGGGCACGACCCGGGCGCCCCAGTGGGCCGGTGGCGGCACCGTCTTCGGTCCGGTTCCCCGCAAGCACGGGCACGGCCTCAACAAGAAGACCCGCAAGGCCGCGCTGATCGGCGCGCTGTCCCTGCGCTTCAGCGAAGAGGCGATCACCGTCGTCGACGAGATCGCCATCGACGAGTTCAAGACGAAGCAGGTGGCGAGCCTGCTCGAGACCCTCGGCCTCGGCGCCGACTCGGTCCTGATCGTCACGGGCGGCGCCCAGGAGAAGCTCGAGGTCTCGGCCCGCAACCTGCCGCGGGTGGGTGTGATCCGCGCCGTCGGGCTGAACGTCTACGACGTGCTCCGGCACGACAAGCTCCTGCTCACCCGCGATGCCGTCGAGGCGTTGAGCGCCCGCCTGGACGGCTCCGAAGGAGGCGCCAGATGAGGGCGCACGAAGTCATCCGACGCCCTCTCGTGACGGAGAAGAGCCAGATCGGGCGGGAGGAATCGAACCTGGCGACCTTCGCGGTGGATCCGCGTGCCAACAAGCACGACATCCGCCGCGCCGTGGAAGAGCTCTTCGACGTCGAGGTCCGGACGGTGCGCACCATGCGCCAGCCCCGGAAGCAGCGGCGGATCGGCCGGCACATCGGCCGACGAGCGGAATGGAAGAAGGCGATCGTGGAGCTGGCCGAGGGCCAGTCGATCGAGTTCTTCGAGGGGATCTAGACGATGCCGGTCAAGAACTACAAGCCCACCTCTCCCGGCCGACGGGGAATGAGCGTCTCGGACTTCGCCGAGCTCACGCGCGGGAAGCCCGAGCGATCCCTCACCTCCGGTCGGGTGAACAAGAGCGGCGGGCGCAACAACCGCGGCCGGGTCAGCATCTGGCACCGGGGTGGCGGCCACAAGCGTCGCTTCCGCGACGTGGACTTCCGTCGCAACAAGCTCGGAATCCCCGCGAAGGTCGCGGCCATCGAGTACGACCCGAACCGTTCGGCGAACATCGCGCTCCTCCACTACGCGGACGGAGAGAAGCGCTACATCCTGGCGCCCAACGGCCTCAAGGTCGGAGACTCGTTGATGTCCGGGGCCGACTCCGAGATCCGGGTGGGCAACATGCTCCCGCTCTCGCGCATTCCCCTGGGAACGGTTCTCCACAACATCGAGCTCAAGCCGGAGAAGGGCGGTCAGCTGTGTCGCTCGGCCGGCACCGGCGCCCAGCTGATGGCGCGCGAGGGCCAGTACGCGACGCTGCGGCTGCCCAGTGGCGAGATGAGGATGGTGCACGTCCGCTGCTCGGCCACCATCGGACAGGTCGGCAACGGCGAGCACGAGAACCGGACCATCGGGAAGGCCGGACGTTCGCGCTGGCGGGGCCAGCGCCCCAACGTGCGCGGCGTCGCCATGAACCCGGTCGACCATCCCATGGGCGGTGGCGAGGGGCGCTCCTCCGGTGGGCGCCATCCCTGTACGCCCTGGGGCAAGCCCACCAAGGGCCGAAAGACGCGAAAGAAGTCGCGCTCGAACAAGTACATCGTGAAGCGGCGGGGGAAGAAGTAGATGGCTCGCTCTCTGAAGAAGGGCCCGTACGTCGACCCGAGCTTGCAGCGCAAGGTCGACAAGGTGCTGCAGTCCGGCTCGAAGCAGGTGATCCGGACCTGGTCCCGGCGATCCATGATCACGCCGGAGTTCGTCGGGCAGACCTTCCACGTCCACAACGGCAAGCTCTTCATGCCCGTCTTCGTGACCGAGAACATGGTCGGGCACCGACTCGGCGAGTTCGCGCCCACTCGGAAGTTCACGGGGCACGCGTCCGACCGGAAGGTGAAGCGCTGAGATGCCGGTTTCCGCCAAGCTTCGCAATCACCGGATCAGCGCGCAGAAGGCGCGGCTCGTGGTCGACACGGTGCGG
>JANQSB010000098.1 GCA_028284295.1 Myxococcota bacterium
TGTTGGCCCAGATCAGCGAAGCGAGCACGACGCCGGGCTTCGCGAGTGCCTCTCCCAGCGCGTCGCGGTCGAGCAGCCCGTCGGCGTCCACGCCGACGCGCTCGACGACGACGCCCGCGTGCTCCTCGAGCCAGTGGCACGGCTCGAGGACCGAGGGATGCTCGGCCTGGCTGATCACCACCCGCAGCGGTGCCGGGCCGCCGGCTGCGGACGCCACCATGCCGCGGATCACGGCGTTGTTGGACTCGGTCGCGCCCGCCGTGAACACGACCTCGTCGGCTGCCGCCTCGACCAGGGCGGCGACCTGCTCGCGCGCGGCCTCGACGAGCCGGCGCGCCTCGGCGCCCTCGGCGTGGGTGCTCGACGGGTTGCCGAAGTGCGTGCGCAGGACCGCCGTCATGGCGTCGACGACCTCGTCGCGGACGGGCGTCGTGGCGTTGTGGTCGAGGTAGATCCGCATGCGGGGCCGAGTCTAGCGGCCCCGGAGGCTCGACCCCTGGCAGGCTGCGGAAGACGGCGTACAGACCCGCAGCACGCGCTCGCGGAGCGGTTCTCCCGCTAGCGGCAGTTCTTGGAGCGCCAGGACCTCGCGCTGCTCGCGTGCTTGAAGAGCCGGCGGCCGTCGTAGCCGCGCTCGCGACACCAGGAGGTCGTCAGCTCGCTCGTCTTGCGCATGGCGGACGAGCACGAACCGTTCGAATAGCCGCGACCGTCCCGACTGCCGCGCGAGTAGCAGACCACCCAGTCGGTCTCGAGGGGCTGTACGTCCCGGCTGCTGCTGCCGTAGCCCGCCGAGCGGCTCTTGCGTGCCTCCGCCCGTCGGCGCCGGTTGAGCTGCCGCCGTTGGCTGTCCCAGCTGGGTCCGTCGTCCGTCGAGAAGCTGCCCTGCTCGTCCTGGTCCGACGCCTGGAAGGTGCCGCCGCGGTTCAGGCAGTCCATCCGGGTCCGCATCTCGACCACCGGCCCACCGCCCGTGTAGACCTCGCAGCGGCCGACCTGGGCCATCTTGCGAGCGTGCTCGCTCTCGCGCTTGGCGCGCGCCTTCTCGCGCTTCTTCTCCAGGCGTCGCCGCTCGTACCGGCTGAGCTCGAGACTGTCGAGGCCGAGCTCCTGCAGGGCCGCCATGGCCTCCACGTGTCCCTCGGCGGCGGCCTTGCCGTACCACTCCTCGGCCTTGGTGCGACTGCGACGAGCCCCGTCCCCGTGCTCGAAGGCGCGGCCGAGCTCGTACATCGCCCCGACGTGCCCCTGGGCCGACGCCTGCCGGAAGTGCGACACCGCTGCCCAGGCGTCCTTCTTGACGCCCCTTCCGGTGAGCGCCATGCGCCCGGCCCGGTACAGGCCTTCGGTGTGGAAGGCCTCCGCGGCCTTGCCGTAGCACCACGCGGCCTGCTCGTGGTCGCGCGGATAGCCGGCGAGCCCCTTCTCGTAGAAGGTGCCCATGTGATACCAGGCTTCGGGGAGCTGGGCGTCCTCGGCCGCCCGCTGCAGCCACGAGGCCGCGGCCTCGATGCTCTCGTCCACGCCCCGGCCTTCGAGATACATGAGACCGAGCGCCAGCTGGGCGTCGCCCACGCCCGCCTGGGCGGCCAGGCCGTACCAGCTGGCGGCCTCGGCGAGGTCCTTCTCGACGCCCCGGCCCTGCTCGTAGAGTCGCCCGACCTCGAGCTGCGCGGCGGGCACCTCGTTCTTGGCGGCGGACCAGTACCACAGCACGGCCTGCTCCATGTCGGGGGTCGTGCCCCTGCCCTGGTCGTAAAGGCGGGCCAGCTCGAGCTGGGCCTCGCCGCGGCCCGCCTTGGCGGCCTTCTCGTAGAGCTCGAAGGCCCGGCGGTGATTCCGTTCGACCCCGTGACCTTCCAGGTAGAGCCCCGCCAGCCGGTGACTGGCCTCGAGGTGGCCCAGGGAGTCGGCCTCCTGCCACGCCGTGGCGGCACGAGGGAAGGCCCTCAGGGAGTACGCCTCGAGTCCCTCCTGGAAGGCCTCGTCGGGCCTCTCGACCACGCGCTTCCAGTACACGGCGCCGGCCGACAGTCCCACCAGGACCGCCATGACCACGAGGAAACGCCCGCCCTGCCGCTTCTCGTCCCGCATGACCCTCGCATCGGCGGTCCGGCGGTGGCCCCTTAGCAGCCCGCACGCAGGTCCTGCCCGGGACGCGCGTCAGCCCGAGCGTCCCGCCCGCGCCGGCGGCTCGCGCCGCGGCAGGGGCTCGATCACGTCCAGCAGGGTCCGCGCACGCAAGGCAGCGGTGGCCTCCTGCACCTCGGCGAGCAGGTCCTCGACCCGACGCTCGGTGGTGTGATTGGTGTCCGCCTCGCCGCCGTGGACGCGATCCTGACGCCGGCCCCGCAAGGCCAGGAACACCTCGCCCAGCTCGATCGAGGCCGCCGCACGCCCCAGCTGGTACTGGCTCTCCCCGTCGCCCGCGCCGCACAGGGTCACCAGCCCGACGCGCTCGAAGCGGACCAGCAGGTTCGCGACGGTGCGGAGAGAGGATCCCAGCCGCGTCGAAAGGCGATCGGCGCTCTCCGGAGGCCAGCCGTCCCGGAAGCCCCGGGCCAGCTCGACCAGCAGTCGCAGGCCCACGGACTCCAGCTCGGCGGGCTCGAGCTCGCTGTCCCGGGCCTCGCGGCGGTAGCGGGCCAGGTTCTGGTGCGCGTAGGCGATCTCGGCGCCCAGCAGCACGATGGACCACGAGACGTAGATCCAGACCAGCAGCAGCGGCACGATCGCGAAGCCGCCGAAGAGCGAGTCGTAGCGGGCCGCCCCGATGCTGAACGAGACGTACACGTACTGCGCGCTCACGAACAGGACCGCCGCCACGGCGCCGCCGATGGCCGCGGACAGGACGCGCACCGGCGTGTTCGGCAGCACGAAGTAGACGACCGTGAAGCTCAGGAACAGGAAGGCCAGGGGTCCCACGCCGGTGGCCAGATCCCGGACGACGTCGGCCATGGGCATGGCCTCGAGCTGCTCGGCCAGCGCGCCGTCTCCGATGTCTCCGGAGATCGAGACCAGGGTTCCCAGCACCAGCGGTACCGAGATCAGCACGGCCAGGTAGTTGGTGAAGCGCCGCAGCCAGCTGCGGCCCTGGATGGCGCCCCAGATCTCGTTGAAGGTCTCCTCGACGTGTCGCAGCGACAGGATCGTCGTGACCAGGAAGATGGCGCCGCCCACCGAGCCGAAGGCGCCGATGTTGGCCGACTCGACGACGCCCAGGATGCGCTCCACCGCGTCCGGGCTGCTGGCGAGGAACTGCTTCGCGCCCAGCTCGACGAGCCCGCGGCTGAGGCCCAGCCAGTCGATCACCGAGATCAGCACCACCAGCACCGGGACGATGGACAGCGAGGTGATGTAGGTCAGCGCGCTCGCGCGCAGCAGCAGCTTGTCGTCGACGAAGCCCCGGACGATCAGGGCCCCCAGCTGCAGCCAGGAGACGAGCCATCCCATCCAGCTCTGGGGGCCGTACTCGGCCTTCCAGAGCCCGTCGAGCAGGAAGCCGCGGACCCGTTCGAAGAGCTGTGCGGGCGAGCTGGCCACGGCCGCAGGCTAACGGCCCGGACCGGCCTCCGCCCGTTCCACGTGCACCAGGCCTGCCAGCCCCGCCACGGTGCGCGGCCCGATGCCGGGCACGCGCTCGAGCGAGGCGACACTGGGAAACGGCGCCCGTTCCCGCTCGCGCACGATGGCACGAGCCCGGGCGGGTCCGATGCCGGGCAGCGCCTGGAGGCTGTCCGCTGACGCGCGATTCAGATCCAGGGTGCGCCCGAAGAGCAGTCGCGCCGGGCCCTCGGGCAGCGACGCCGGCGCCTCGGATGCGGCGTGCCAGCCGGCGCATGCCGCGAGCTCGCGCCACTCGATCGTCGTCGCCAGACACAGGGTCGCCAGACCCGCCACGAGGCCCACCCCCGCCCGCGCGATCTCCAGCTCGCGTCGCAGCCGTGCGTCGTCGGCTTCGTCTCGCGTTTCGATCTTCGGCCTCTCCCGGCCGGGACCTGGGGGTCGGGGTGGCGGACCGGGCTGTGGCTCAGCCCTCTTCGCGAGGCTCGTCGCCGCCGGCGTCCACGAAGGCGTCGTGCAACGCCCGGACCGCCAGCTCGGTGTACTTCTCCTGGATGATCACCGAGATCTTGATCTCGCTGGTCGAGATCATCTGGATGTTGATGCCCTCCTCCGCGAGGACGTTGAACATCCGGTTGGCGACGCCGGCGTGGTCCTTCATGCCGAGTCCCACCACCGAGATCTTCGCGATGGCGTCGTCGCCCTCCACCTCGGCACCGAGACCTGCCGCGGCGTCCTGCGCCAGCTTCAGGGCGTTGGCGTAGTCGCCCACGGGCACCGTGAAGGTCATGTCGGTGGTGCCGTCGCTCGACAGGTTCTGCACGATCATGTCGACGACGATGCCCGCCTCGGACAGGGGGTCGAAGATGCGCCCGGCCACACCCGGCTGGTCCTCGACCTTGCGGAAGGTGATCTTGGCCTCGTCGCGGTTGTAGGTCACGCCGGAGACGACCAGCCTCTCCATCACATCCTCCTCGCGGGTCACCCAGGTGCCTTCCGCGGAATGAAAGCTCGACCGCACGTGGATCGGCACGCCGTAGCGCTTGGCGAACTTCACCGATCGCACCTGCAGGACCTTGGCGCCCAGGCTCGCCATCTCGAGCATCTCGTCGAAGGAGATCCGCGCCAGCTTGCGGGCGCTCGGGACCATCCGCGGATCGGTGGTGTAGACGCCGTCCACGTCGGTGTAGATCTCGCACACGTCCGCCCCGAGCGCACAGGCGACCGCCACCGCCGAGGTGTCGGACCCGCCGCGCCCCAGGGTGGTGATGTTCCGGTCGTCGTCCACGCCCTGGAAGCCCGCCACGACCGCGACGGCGCCCCGGTCGAGGACGGCCCGCAAGCGCCCGCAGTCGATCTCCTGGATGCGGGCGCGGTTGTGGGACGCGTCGGTTCGCATGCCCAGCTGCCAGCCCGTGAGCGACTCGGCGTCGTGGCCCAGGCGATGGATCGCCATCGCGAGCAGCGCGATGGTCTTCTGCTCGCCGGTGGCCAGCAGGACGTCGTACTCGCGCGGCGTGGGGTCGCCCTCTCCCAGGTCCTGGCCCAGGGCGACGAGCCCGTCCGTCTCTCCCGCCATGGCGGACACGCACACGACCACCTGATTGCCGGCACGGGCCGTCTCGACGACGCGCCGGGCGACGTTCCGGATGCGATCCGGGTCGCCGACGCTGGTCCCGCCGAACTTCTGTACCACCAGGGCCATGACTCAGAGGATCTCCAGCTGGGCGTCCGCCTGCTGGCGGAGCGCGTGCTCCCAGGCTTCGAGGACCGCCCGGGAGCCCTTTCGTGTAGCGCTCACCGTGAAGCTTCGCGACTCGGCGCGGGTCGCATCGGCTGGCCGCTCGATCCGCACCTCCAGCCGATCGTCCGGGAGCGCTTCGGGCAGACGGTCCGCCCACTCGACGGCCACCACGGCACCCGGTCCCAGCAGGTCCCGGAAGCCGACGTCCTCGAGCTCGGCCTCGCTCTCGAGACGGTAGAGGTCGACGTGCGCCAGGCCGGCCGGGGCCGGGCCGTCGGGATCTCCGCAAGCAGCCGGGTAGTGGTTGACGATCACGAAGGTCGGGCTCGAGACGAGGGCGGGGTCGACGCCCAGCCCGTCCGCGAGCCCCTTCACGAAGGCGGTCTTGCCGGCTCCCAGCGGCCCCACCAGCGCCAGCAGCAGGCCCTCGTCGCCGATGGCGGTGGCGAGGGCACCGGCGGCAGCGTGGGTCGCGCTAGTCGCCGAGCAGCGGAACTGCAAGGCCCACTCCCGCCTCGGCGGCCGCGCCCGGATCCAGCGAGCGCCGCCGAAGCGACTCGACGGCGCCCGGCACGGCGCTCGCCACCTCGCTGGCCAGCACCCCGGCGGCGCCCCACTCGCCGGCCAGGCGATCGGCC
>JANQSB010000101.1 GCA_028284295.1 Myxococcota bacterium
CGACGCCGGGACTCCGCCGAGCCAGCGCCTTGTCGATCGCGCGCGGCCAGGTGCGCCGCAGCTGCGGCTTCGTGTAGCTCTTCGGGGGAAGGGTCTTCCGCTGGTTGGCGTCGAGGAGGAGGGCCATCACCTCGTCGCTCGACTCGTCCCAGCAGGCAAGAGCGAGCCGCATCGCCTCGTGCCACGCGTCCACGACCGCCGGCTCGGGCGGCGCGACGGGCGCGGGTCGCGCGGGAAGCACCACCACGTCCGGCTGCGAGGCCACGCGCTCGGCCAGCGCCCGCAGCCGTTCCGGCGTGATCCGGGAGATCGCCTCCTCCGCGAACAGGGGCGGCGGATCGTGCAGTCGATCGACCAGGAAGTCTGCGACCACCTCCTCGAGCAGAGCCCCCGGATCGCTCGCCAGCTCGGTGTCGAAGGGCACGCCACTCTCGAAGGCATGCTCGACGAGCATCCGCTGACAGAATCCGTGGATCGTCGAGATGGCGGCGCGGTCGAAGGAGCGCAGGGCGTTCGCGAGGTGTGCGGCGTCCTCCTCGGCACTCCCGGCCTCCAGTCGCGCGGCCGCGAGCTCGCGGTCGGGGCCTTCGCCCGGAACGCCGCGGGAGAGATCCGCGGCGAGCCCGGCCAACCGCTCGCGGATGCGCGTGCGGAGCTCGGCCGTGGCGGCGACCGTGTAGGTGACGACCAGCAGCTCGGAGACGTCGAGTCGGCGTTCGAGCAGGAGACGCAGGTAGAGCGACACGATCGCGAAGGTCTTCCCCGTCCCCGCTCCCGCCTCGATGAGCGCGCTTCCCCGGAGCGGCACGCGGAGCGGATCGAAGGGCTGCACGACACTCACGGTCCGGTCTCCCGGGCTCGCAGGTACGGCTCGTAGACGTCGCGCGCGAGCTCGGCAAAGCCCGGCCCCGGAAGGGCTGCGTTCGGGTCGAGCGGATCGACGTCGCGAAAGGCCTGGGCGTAGTAGGGGTCTTCCCGTTCGGACGGAATGTCGCCCGAGCGCTGCTCCCAGGCCTTTCGGGCGCGAGATGCAGGACCCGCGCGGAAGCCGGTCTCGATCGAGACCTCGGCCTGCGCGCGGGACGCCCGGCGCAGCAGCGGAATCGGGAGGCTTCGGCCGGCCGCGAAGAGCTCGAGCAGCGGCTCGAGGATCGACTCGGGCTCGGCGCAACGACCGAGGTGGATCTCGGCGAGCCCCTCCTCGCCTGCCTTCTTCTGCCGGGCGAGGAGGATGCTGCGGGTCGGGAGTCGCACCTCCGGCACCCCCGCTGCGTGGCAGCAGAGCGCCAGGTGGTGGATCCAGAAGGAGAGCTCGCGCGCGTGGGGCAGCTGGGACAGCAGCTGCACGATCCGCCCGCCCGGGTACAGGTCGCCGATGCGACCGACGAGGCGGAAGCGGCCGATTTGGAGATCGACGGCGATCGGAGCGAGTGCGTCGCCGCCCTGCAGCTCCCGCACCCGATGCAGCAGCCGCTCGACCCGTTGCTGCGACTGCCGCTCGGCGAGGTCCCCGAGCGCGCCCGGCGGAAGCCGACCGTCGGCACGCACCCGCGCCGCGGCCGTGGCCGGGTCGCAGCCCTCGAGGCGCTCGCGCAGGAGCGCGTCGCGGTGGGCCCACTGCTCGAGTGCCGAGAGGCCCAGGGCTTCCCGGTCTTCCAGCGGCCTCACCTCGTCGCGCAGGTAGAGGCCCAGGCGCTCCTGCAGGAAGGCGCGCACCGGGTGCTCGAAGAATCGTGCCAGCTCGGCGAGATCGACGGGCTCGTCGACGTCCGCGCCCGGCAACGCCTGCCGTAGCCAGGCGGCAGGCGCCCGGGGGCGGACGCGAGCGAGCTCGCTCGCGCGGGCGGCCTCGCACTCCGACCCCGCGTGGCTGAAGAGGCGCTCGTCGCTCCCGTCGAAGTAGCGCCGGCTGAAGGCGTGGAGGGGATGGCGGACCACCAGTCGCTCGCGCGCCTCCCGGTCCGTCTCTGCCGACACGCGAAACGCCTCGTCGATCAGCTCCTCGACCACCACCGAGGGCGAACGCGACGCGCCGTCCCGCAAGCTGCGTCCCGAGTAGGTGACGAGCAGGTGGTCGCGCGCCGACATCAGCGCCTCCAGGAACAGGTAGCGATCGTCGTCGCGACGCGTCCGGTCTCCCGGGCGCGGGTCCGCGGCGAGGCGATCGAACCCGGGGGAGATCTCCGCGCGCGGGAAGGCGCCATCGTCCAGGCCCAGGAGCGCGACCACCCGGAAGGGAATGCTGCGCATCGGGACCAGCTGGCAGACCGTGACTCCGCCGCTGAGGAAGCGGTGAGTCCCCACCGCCCGCTCGAGCGAGTCGGACAGCGCGTCGCGCACGCAGGAGAGCGGCACCGCCTCGTCGAAGTCCGCGGCACTGGCGCGCTGCGCCAGCTCGCTCAGGGCTTCGCGGATCCGCGCCTGCTCGGCGGCCCCGTCGCCCGCGGGATCGATCAGCTCGTCGAGGAGTCGCGAGAGCAGCTGCCGCCAGCCGTCGAGCGACCGGGCCTCGCAGATCTCCGACCGGAAGGCGAAGAGCGCCTCGACGAACTCCACGAAGCGCGCCATGCGAACCGTGTCCGCCGGATCGACGGGTCCGGCGGCCCGCGCGCCGCAGAACAGATCCCGCGATCCGTCGGGCAGGGCCCGAGCCAGCATCAGCCGGTCGATGCCTTCCTGCCAGGTGTTCTGGCGCAGGGCGGGCTGACCGTGCTCCACCCGGTGGGACGGGTCCGCACCCCAACGGATGCCTGCCCCGCGCACCCACTCGATCACCGTCTCGAGGTCGTCCTCCCGGATTCCGAAGCGGGAGCGGATGCGGTCGATCATCAACAGGTCGACGACGACGCTGGCGCCCAGCCGGCCTTCGAGGGCGTCCATCAGCGCCCACAGCGCATCCACCACCGGATGGGTGGCGCGGATGCCGCGATCGGCCAGCCGGTAGTCGATGGCTCGCCCTGCCCCGCCTTCGGCCGTCTCGAAGGCGGCCTCCACGAAGGGGCCGTAGCGGTCGATGTCGGGTGTCATCACGATCACGTCGTGCGGCTCGAGCCCCGGATCCGCTTCGAAGAGCGCCCGAAGCTGGTCCCGCAGGACCTCCACCTCGCGCATCGGACCGGGACAGGCGTGGATGCCGATCGATCCGTCGAAGAGGTCCGGCCTGCCGGCAGGCGGGGCTCCGCGCACCGCTTCCTGGACGGCGTGCAGCAGCGACGGCGGCGATGCCGCGGAGCCCTTCCGCACCTCCCCGAAGCCCGGTTCCTGCCCTCGTTCCGTCCCCGATGCCACGCGCTCCACGGGCACACCGCGCTCCGCGAGGATGCGGTGGAACTGGCGCCCCACCTCGCCCAGCGAGGTCTGGAGCGGGGACTCGTTCGAGCGCCCCCGGTCGTCTTTTTCGCAGTGCAGGTCGCAGTGCAGAAGGAAGAGCTGCAGGTCGACGCGTCGACCGAGGGCGGCCAGCAGCTCGACGTAGAGGGGTGGAAGGGTCGTGATGCCGAACAGGGTCACCCGATCCGGGAAGCCGGGGATCGGACCGCTCCCGGCGGCCAGCTTCTCCACGAATGCGCGCGATCGTGCGGCGAGGTGGAGCGGCTGTCCGCGACCGACGAGGGAGCGCCAGAGCACGGCCTGCCAGTCCTGCGAAGCCGCACCCTCCTCCCACGCCGTCACCATCTCGGGCCGGTACACCACGTAGTCGTCGAAGCGCCGCGCCAGCCGCGAGGCCAGCTGGACGCGTCGCCGGGGCGACGGATCGGCGTCCAGGTAGCGCTGCACCTCGTCGAAGCGAGCGTCGCCCGAGATCTCGCCGAGCCTTGCAGCGATCGCCCAGGTCAGGGAGTCCGGCTCGAATCGCTCGGGCGCGACCTGCCCGGGGCCCGGGGGTGCCGAGGCCGCGACCGCATCGAACGCCCGCTCGATCAGGTGGCGGGGAAACGGAAAATCGGGATTCGCCCAGACGCCGAGCCGTCGGGACAGCTGCATGGAGAGCCAGCGTTCCATTCCCCTGCCCTGGACGGAGATCGTCTCGCGGGCAATCGGGCCATCCGAGCCGGCGCACGGCACTGCCACGCGCTCCGCGAGGGCGGAGACCAGGTCTTCCAGGCGATGGCTGGTCCGAACGATCATGGGGCGGAGTCCACCCAGGTTGGCTCGCGGCCGAGACGAGAACGGTCACGACCACGGAGGAACCCAAGCACAGACCCGCAGCGCAAGCTCGCATCTAGCCGATTCATAACGCCTTTTGGACGGACCTCCAGATCCGGGCGGGTATGGCCGATGTGAAATTGACATTGATTTTCATTTTCGCGGATCGTATGATCCGGATGTCCAACGAAGCCGAGGCCCGAACCCCATGCTCGTCTGCCATTGCAACGGTGTGTCCGACAAGACGGTCCGTCGGGCCGTGCGCCAGGGCGCACAGTCTGCTGCCGAAGTCGGGCGAGCGTGTGGAGCCGGCACCTGCTGCCAGGGATGCGGACCGACCATCAACCGCATCATCCGCCACGAGTCGCACCGCCAGGCCAACACCTCGGTGTCGACCGTCGACTCGCTGGCCACCTCGACTTCGTAGCCCCGCCCCGTCGATCGGAAGCGGCCGCCTCGCGGCGACATCGAAAGTCGCTTTCAAGACCATCGACAGACGAGCGTCTTGCCGCCACCCTGCCTCGCGCGAACGGCCACCGCCGTTCGGTGACTCGAACCGCGGACACCCTCGTCCGCCGGGAGCCAGGGGATGCAGGGAAACGCCGAAGTGATCGAGGCGCTCAACGAGGTGCTGACCTCCGAGCTGACCGCCATCAACCAGTACTTCATCCACTACAAGATGTGTGAGAACTGGGGCTACAAGAAGCTCGCGGCGAAGAAGCGCGAAGAGTCGATCGAGGAGATGAAGCACGCCGACGACGTGATCGAGCGCATCCTCTTCCTCGATGGCGTGCCCAACATGCAGCGCCTGTCCCCCGTGCGCGTCGGCGAGAACCCGGTCGAGCAGCACGAGCTCGACCTGGAGCTCGAGGTCACGGCCTGCAAGCGCCTCAACGACGCGATCGCGCTGTGCCGGGACAGTGCCGACAACGGCACGCGCGAGCTGCTCGACAGGATCCTCCGAGAGGAGGAGGACTCGGTGGACTGGCTCGAGGCCCAGCTGCACCTGATCCGGGACGTCGGCCGCGAGCAGTACCTGGCCGAGATGATCCACGACGAGGACTGATCGCCGGGCGCCGCCAGCGCGCTTCAGTCCGCGAGCTCGAAGCGACCGATCCGATCTCCGTCGGGCGCCGCCAGCGCGTTTCAGTCCGCGAGCTCGAAACGACCGATCCGATCTCCATCAAATGTCCCGATCAGGAGCTCGTCGCCGAACTGGAGTGCGACGGTTCCCGCGCCGTGCGTCGTCGGGGGGTCGTGCTCCAGCAGGACCTCCACGTCGAGACTCGCGGGGCCCACCCGAACCACCGAGAAGGGCAGCGCACAGACGCCCTCCTCCGTACCGCCACAGGCCAGCACCTCGCCGATCGGACCCTTCTGCCCCGTGACGAGCAGGTTCCCGTCGCGGGTCCAGGTGATGTTGTCCGGGTGGTGGGGCAGGTCGACGACGTCGCGGTCCACGACCTCGCCCTGCTCGTCGAGGCGCAGCCGGACCAGCCTCGAGGCCGACCACTCTGCGAAGTAGATGTCGCGCCCGCTGGAGGTCACGGCGATTCCGTTGGGTCCCGAGCCGCGGCTCTGGGGGATCTCCCGAAAGCCCTCCTCGGGGGTCCAGCGATAGACGTGACCGGTCTCGCGACCCAGCACGATCCCGGCCATCGAGACAGCGCGGTCGAGCCCGGCGCGCGCGAGCGTCTTGGTCAGCAGGAAGCTGCCGTCCGGAAGCAGGGCCACGTCGTTCGCCCAGGCCCCGTCGGGCACCGGCACGCAGCCGCGCCAGACCAGCGCGGGGCCCCGCGAGGTGCGCCCCACCTCGAACAGCTCGACGGCTTCCCTCTCTCCGTGGTTGACGACGGCGAGTCGGTGGTTCCGCCGATCGAGGTCGATCCCGTGAGGCGCGAAGCGCTCGGGGTCGGGTGGACCGGGGCAATCGGCAGCCCCCCAACCGGTCTCGACGTCCGCGTGGGTGCTCGCCTCTTCGGGGTCGGAGGCGGGGAAGAGGTGCCGGCTGCGACCATCGGCCGGTCGGAAGGCGACCAGGCTTCCCGTGCCGCCGCCCTCGACGCCCCCGAACTGGCTCACGACGATCCAGTTTCCACCCGGCAGGACCGCCAGATCCTCGGGATTCTCGAAGCTGCAGACCGGCACGATGTCGTCGCCTGCCTCGCAGGCGACGATCGTCTCGGGCTCCGTGCCGCAGCCGAGAGCCAGTGCGAGGAGGGCGCCGTACGCGTTGCGGCGCATGGCACGGTGCTGCATGGCGAACCTCCCCTCGTGCGGGATGATAGGGCCGATGGCCTGCTACTTCGCCTACGGATCGAACATGCATCGCCAGCGGCTGCTCGAGCGGGTGGGGTCCGCCCGCAGCCTCGGGGCCGCGCAGGTCCAGGACTTCGTGCTGCGCTTCGACAAGCCCGGGCGGGACGGCTCGGGCAAGGCCAACCTGGTTCCGGCTCCCGGAGCGCTGGCCTGGGGGGTGGCCTGGTCGGTCACCGAGGCCGCGCTCGACCGTCTCGACCGCTTCGAGCCGGGATACCGAC
>JANQSB010000161.1 GCA_028284295.1 Myxococcota bacterium
CGGAGAGACCCGGAACCCCTGGGACCTGGAGCGCAGCTCGGGGGGATCGTCCGGGGGTGCCAGCAGCGCGGTCGCGGCCGGCATCCTGCCCGCGGCGAACGCCAGCGACGGCGGTGGATCGATCCGCATCCCGGCCTCCGCCTGCGGACTCTTCGGCCTCAAGCCGACCCGGGGACGAACCCCCTTCGGCCCGGACGCCGGCGAGGGGTGGAGCGGGATGAGCTGCATCCACGCGGTCACCCGCACGGTGCGGGACAGCGCCGCTCTGCTCGACGCCACCCACGGGCCCGACCCCGGCGCTCCCTACCGCGCCCCCGAGCCCGAGCGCCCCTACCTCGAAGAGGTCGAGCGCGATCCGGGTCGCCTGCGGATCGCCGTGCAGCGCACGCCCTGGAACGGCGCACGGATGCATCCGGACTGCGGGGCCGCGATCGACGACGCCGTGGAGCTGCTGACCGGGCTCGGCCACGAGGTGCGGGACGCCCCGTTCGACGCCGACTTCGCGACCCTCGGGCCCGCGACGGCCACGATCATGGGAGCGAACCTGCGCGCCGTGGTGGACGACCGACTGGCCTTGCTGGGGCGCGAGCTGCGCGAGGACGACCTCGAGCCCATCACCCGGGCCATGTACGAGATCGCGGCCCGTCGCTCGGCCAGCGACTACGCCCGAGCCGTGCGGCGGGTCCACGCCACCGGCCGCCTGGTGGATGCGCAGCTCGAAGGCTGCGACCTGATCCTCTCCTCGACCATGGCCACCCCGCCGCTTCCGCTCGGGGCCATCTCGCTCTCGAATCCGGACCGCGCCGCGTACACGCGCGACGTCATGTCGGCGGCCGGATTCACCCAGCTCTTCAACGCCTCGGGGCACCCCGCGGCGTCGATCCCGCTCCACTGGAGCGAAGCCGGACTGCCCATCGGCATCCAGCTGGCCGGGCGCTTCGGGGACGAGGCCGGACTCTTCCGCATCGCGGGACAGCTCGAGCGCGCGCGCCCCTGGTTCGACCGGCGCTCCCCCGGCTCCTGATCGCGCGCGGATCCCGAACGGGACGACCGGGAGAGCATCCGCGTTTCGGCTCTCCCGGTCGCCGGGCCTCCCGCGCTCGACGCCCGGGCATCACTCGCTCGCCTCAGGCGGCGTCGAGCTCGGCTGGGGGCCCCGCCGGGCAGGGACTCCCCCGAAGCTGCTCCAGCAGCTCGGTCTGGGAGCGTACGCCCAGCTTCCGGTAGATCGACTTCAGGTGGTTGCGCACCGTGTTCGGGCTGATCGAGAGCTCGCGGGCGATGGTCGCGACCCGCAGACCGGACCGCAGCCGCTCGAGAACCTCCCACTCGCGCGGGCTGACCAGCCGCAGCCGCTCGACCATGGCGCTCGGGTACGAGGCACTCGGGCCGGTCTCGTCGATCCCGAGCTCGGAGAGCTCGAGGGCGATCCGACGCAGCCCCCGCTCGAACTGCCGCAGTCTCAGGTCCGACTGGGGCTCGCTCGTCACCGCGCGCTGCAGGTAGCCGACCAGGGCCTTCGCGAGCGAGCGCTCGCTCTCGTCGAAGCCGTCCAGCTCGTGGGAGAACAGCACGAGCACGTCGCAGGGGGTGTTCTTCGCACCTCCGATCGGGAGGAGGAAGGCCGAGCGGACCTGATAGCCGTCGATCCAGTGCTCCCCACTCGGGCACTCGCAGTCCGCGACGTACAGCGGCTCGCCCTTGCGGGAGGCCTCGGCCACGATGGCCTGCGGGTCGTCGACCCGGAAGCGGAGCTTGGGATCCATCACCGGCGCGTCCGGGTCCGAACCTTCGGTGTCGCGCCAGATCCCGAAGCGCAGCTTGAGCATCTCGTCCTGGGGGTCGTAGCCGAAGTAGCTGAAGTAGAACTCGGTCCGGTCGAGCTCGTCCGTAGCGTGCGTCGCGTTCGTCATCGTCTCTTCCTCCTCGTTTCGACGCAGACGAACCTAGTTGCGTGTAGCCCTCCCGGAATGGCCCGACCCAGGCCCTTCGACTAGCCCGTTCCTGGCCAATTCGGTCGAAACCGCTCTGTGTTCGTTCTCAGGTCGCGGGGGAAGGCCTGCACGGAGGCCGATTCCAGGGCCTACGGGACGGCGACAGGAGCCTGCAGCGGAGCCGCGAGCGCAGCGGCCAGATCGCCGGCTACCGCTCCGCGCAGACGGGCACAGCGGCGGATCTCCTCCGCGACGAGACGAAGGTTGCGATCGGTCCCGGCGGGTGCCGACGACACGCCGGCGAAGAAGCTCTCGACGCTGGCGGCGTCGTCGACGCTGCAGAGCCCCGAAGCCATCCAGGGCAGCCCGGTGGCCGACATCGGACCGAGTACCTCGACGAGCTCGCTGTAGTGGTCGGTCAGC
>JANQSB010000203.1 GCA_028284295.1 Myxococcota bacterium
CAACGACGCGTGGTCGGGCGCTGCTGCGACACGGATCTTCACAGCCGCCTCGTGAGGAACCAGGTCGGCGACTCGAAGGACGCGAAGCCCAGCGAGCCGTAGAGGCGCTTCGCGCCCTCGTTGACGTCCTGCACCTCGAGGGTCACCTTGCAGCAATCGCGTTCGCGGGCGAGCCGCTCGGTCTCGACCAGCAGCGCCGTCCCCACCCCCTTCCCGCGATGACCCGAACGCGCGGCCAGGTCGTGGACGTTGACCATCCGGCGACCCGCGAAGGTCGAGAAGCTCCACAGCAGGACGGCGGCACCCACTGCCGTGTCGCCCTCGAAGGCCAGCAGCACGCTGGCATTCGGGGTCGCGCGCAGGCCCGGGACCATCTTCGCCTTGGCCTCCTCCGAGAGGGGAGCGGCCTGGCCACCGGGCTCCCGCGCGTAGTCGTCGATGATCTCGACCAGCGCCTCCGCATGGCGGGCGTCGTCCAGGTCGGCCTCGACGATTCGCAGACTCACGGCGTCATGATACACGGGCGCGGATCGGGGCCGCGATCCTTGGGACGGCGGGACCCCGCGTCACGCGGCTCCCTCGGCACCTCGCTCGCCGGCCCGGTCCCGGGACGGAACGAAGCCGTGCCGGAGCGCCCACTCCATCGTGTCCTGGCCCCAGAAGCGAGAGTCGTCGGGCAGGATCAGCATCGGAACGCCGAAGATGCCGCGGTCGTCGTAGTTCGACTGAATGCTCTCGACGAGCGTCGAGCGCAGCGACTCGTCGCGGCTCCCCGCCACGATCTCGTCCGGGTCGGCGCCCGCGCTTTCGGCTGCCCGGCGAATGGTCCGCTCGTCGCCAGTGGTCGCACCCTCCTGCCAGCGCAGGTCGAGCATGGCGAGTCCGAAGGCAGGCCCGCACCCCGCGTTCTCCGCGGCCACGAAGGCCGCGTGCGGGGTGAGCCAGTCCGGCTCGTCGATGGACGGCTGGCCGAAGCGGAGCCCGTACACCCGGGCCAGGCGGAGCAGATGACGGACGTTGTGCCGAGCCTTCCCGGGCACCAGCTCCCCGAAGTTCGGAAAGGTCGGAAGCGGGTAGAAGGGCACCCAGCGGATCTCCACGCGCTCGTCGATCATCGGCAGCACCTGTCTCGCTGCGATCCAGACGAAGGGGCTTCGAAAGCTGAAGACGAACTCGGCCGGTCCGTCGAGGGGGAGGTCCTCGTCGCTCACCCGGCTTCCTGCCAGGTGAGCAGCTCTCCCTTGCCCTCGAGCAGCAGCGTTCCCGGAAAGACCCGCAGTCGCCAGGGGTCGAGACGCAGCACCGAGAAGGCGTCGTCACTCGGCGCGTTCCAGCCCGGGATGATGGCCGGGTCGTAGCCGAGCGGAGGCGGCAACGCCTTGTAGCGCTCCCAGACCCGGGTGCGGGTCTCCTCGTCGAAGTGCCAGCTCGCCTTGCACTCCGCCACGCAGGTGTCCTGGCTGGCTTCCCAGTAGTTGAGCGACAGGTAGGGGCTGGCCTCGATGTGCGCTCGCTTGAGCGGCGTCGCGGCCGTGCCGACCCAGCCCACGAGCTCGCCGTCCTGCCACTCCCAGAAGGGATGCAGCACACGGGAGCGCGGACGGCCCTTCCGGTCCACGGAAGCCACGGAGCACCAGACGATGCGATGCGCCATCTCGACGAATGCGGGTGCGACTTGCGCGAGCTCACTCATGAACAGCCTCCGATCTCCTGGATGATCTCGTGGACGACCTGCCCGACTGGGACGGGTCATGATAGGTCCGATCCGCCTGCGACCCAGCGGCGGCGCACCGCCCGGGTATCCGGCTGGCCGACCCGCTCCCAGTACACCCACAGGGCGCGGGAGATTTCGAGGCGGAAGACCGGGTCCTCCCGCTCGAAGGCCGCGAAGGGGATCGCGTCGTGGACGGCCGCCCGCTCTGC
This sequence comes from Myxococcota bacterium, assembly GCA_028284295.1. Lineage (GTDB taxonomy): Bacteria > Myxococcota_A > UBA9160 > UBA9160 > UBA4427 > JAJDAN01. The sequence continues at coordinate 1,924 of JANQSB010000203.1, forward strand.
CGGGTCGTCGACCGCGACCGCGGACCCCGCCAGCTGGAACTCCTCGTCTTCGGCGCCGAGAAAGGCATGCAGCACGTAGTCGCCGCGCTCGCGCAGGTCGCGGGCCTTGGGGGTGGGTGCGCCGGCGGAGAGGTAGAGATGGTCGCCGCAGAAGACGGGACACACCGGGGAGAGGTGGGGGCTGCCCGCCGCGTCGGTCGTGGCCAGGAACGCGATCGCGACGCCGTCGGAGCCCACCAGCAGCCGGCGACCGGCCTCGCCGAAGGCCGGGGCCTGGCGCTCGAGATCTGCCCACGCCGCCATCTCACCCCTCCTGCAGGCTGTCGACGATCCGCTGCGCAACGGCCGCGGGGTCGAGGTTCGTGGTGTCGATCCTCGGGTGGGGGAGCGACTCGATCTCGCGCAGCTTCTCGAGCCCGTAGCGCTCGACGCGACCGCGCTCGGGCTCGCGCGCGCAACGCGCCGCCAGGGCCTCGGGGGAGGCCACCAGATAGAGGATCGTCAGCGAGTCGTAGGTCCCGCGCAGCGGTGCCAGCAGGGTCTCGATCAGCACCGGGTTCGCGAGCACCCAGGCCAGGAAGACGACGGGCGCCCCGGCCTCGAGGTAGCCGCGCAGCACCGCCGTGACGTTGTGCTCGGCCAGGGCCTTCGTCTCGGGTGCCCGGTAGTCGAGCGGGTAGATCCGGCGGACGTCGTCGGCGTCCAGGCACGCGCACGCACCGACCCGCTCGGGTAGCAGCTCGAGCACCGTGCTCTTGCCCACGGCCGGAGGCCCCCCGATGAAGACGAGCCGACCCACTTCCAGCGATCCCTCAATCCCGTTCGCCGAAGGGAGGACCACCGTCTTCGGCCTCGAGATCGTCCCGGACCTCGACCCAGGGCGCCTTCGAGCCCAGGTGATAGTGCTGCTCGACCCGGCGACCCGGGTCGCTGTCGAGGGTGCCCACCCGGAAGCCGACCAGACCGGACTCCTCGTCGTCCGGTCGCTTGA
>JANQSB010000217.1 GCA_028284295.1 Myxococcota bacterium
CGCCGACTCCCAGGACCAGGCGCCCCGGGGCCGCCTGGCACAGCGTCACGACCTGACGCGCCACGGGAACGGGGTGCCGCAGTGCGAGCAGATAGACGCCGACCACCACCTCGAGCTCGGGCTCGAGGCCGGCGATGAGCGCGGCCTGCACCAGGCCGTCCATCCCCGTGCCGCCGAAGAAGCTCACGTGATCGGCGACGAAGACGTGATCGAGACCGGCGCGCGCCGCGCGCGCGAGAAGCGGCTCCGCGACCTCGTGCCCACCCGCGAGGAGCGCGGGGGTCGCAACGGTTCCCACGCGAAGCCGTGATCGCATGGGGAGACTATGGCAGCTCCCGCGCGTTCAGGCTCAGCCGTCGAGCCCGTCGGCCTTGGCCACGCGTCCGATCAGGTCGGCGACGCGCGAGCTGTAGCCCCACTCGTTGTCGTACCACGAGACGACCTTGGCGAGGTGGCCCTCGATCACCTGGGTGAGCGGTGCGTCGAAGATGCTCGAGTAGGGGTTGCCGACGATGTCGCCGGAGACGATGGCGTCGGTGTTGTACTGGAGGATTCCCTCGAGCGGTCCGTTCGCCGCCTTGCGCATGGCCTCGTTGATCTCCTCGGGCTCGGCCTTCTTCGAGAGCTGGACCGTCAGGTCCACGACGCTGCCGTCCGCGACCGGAACCCGCATGGCGAGGCCGTCGAGCTTGCCCTCGAGCTCGGGAATCACCTGGCCGATGGCGCGGGCGGCTCCCGTCGAGGTGGGCACGATGTTGGTGGCCGCGTTTCGGGAGCGCCGCAGGTCCTTCGAGTGCGGCGCGTCGATCAGTCGCTGATCCGACGTGTAGGCGTGGATGGTGTTGAGGAGGCCCCGCTCGATCCCGAAGCTCTCGTGGAGCACCTTCGCGATGGGCGCGGCGCAGTTCGTGGTGCAGCTGGCGTTGCTGATGATCCGCGAGTCGCTCTTGACGACGTGGTCGTTCACGCCGAGCACCACCGTGGCGTCCAGGGGGTCCTTGCACGGCACGGTCAGGAAGACGCGCTGGGCGCCGGCCTCCAGGTGCTGCTCGAGCTCCGCGATCTTGCGGAAGCGGCCCGTCGCCTCCACCACGTAGTCGACGCCGAGCTCCTTCCAGGGCAGCTTGGCGGGGTCGGGCTCGCTGATGATTCGGAACGGGTCGCCGTCGACGTTCATCGTGTCGCCGTCGAGCTCGACCGAGCCCGGGTAGATGCCGTGGATGCTGTCGTACTTGAAGGCGTAGTGGAGTGCCTCCGGACTGGAGAGGTCGTTCACTGCGGCGATGTTGAACTCGCCGCGAAGCTTCGCCAGACGCACGATGGTGCGACCGATGCGTCCGAATCCGTTGACTGCGATCTTGGGGGTGGCCATCCACTCGACTCCTCGTTGGGACCCGAGGCATGCCGGGCCCACAGCTCGCGCAGCATAGGCCATGGTGTGCCCGGTGCCTGACGTCCCGGTCGCGAAACCGTGAAGTGATCGTCACAGGCGCCTCAGTGTCGCCCAGGCGACACCCGCGCCGGAGCGGGCACTGCATACTGTGCCCGGTTCGCCGCCCCGCATTGCGCGCCGGCGGCGGCCCGCCAGGGAGGGCTCGATGGCAAGCTCGAAGACGGATTCCCCGCGCGACTACGTGTACTCCTTCGACGAGCTGGACCAGGTCGAGGCGCGGGTCGGCGGCGACTGGGAGAAGGTGCGCGGCTTCCTGGGTGGAAAGGGGGCCAACCTCGCGGACATGACGCGCCTGGGTGTTCCCGTCCCGCCCGGCTTCACGGTCAGCACCGAGGGCTGCAACGCCTTCCTGGCCGCAGGCGAGGAGTTTCCCGCCGGCATGTGGGAGGAGGTCCTCGACGCCATCGAAGCCATCGAGACCACCGTCGGGCGGAAGTTCGGCGATCCCGCCAACCCGCTCCTCGTCTCGTGTCGCTCGGGCGCCAAGTTCTCGATGCCCGGCATGATGGACACGATCCTCAACATCGGGCTCAACGACACCGTCGCCGAGGGGATGGTCGCGCTCACCGACGACCCCCGCTTCGTCTACGACTCCTACCGGCGTCTGGTGCAGATGTTCGGGGGCGTGGTGCTGGGCGTTCCCGACGAGGTCTTCGAGGCGGTCATCACCGCCAAGAAGGCCGAGAAGCAGGTCGAGAACGACACCGAGCTCGAGGCCGACGACTGGCGGGAGGTGACCCTCCGCTTCCGCGACCTGGTGAAGACCTACGCGGGCTTCGAGTTCCCCGAAGATCCGCGAGAGCAGCTCCGGCTGGCCGTGGCCGCGGTCTTCAAGTCCTGGAATGGCAAGCGTGCCATCGACTATCGGAACGCCTCGCGGATCCCCCACGACCTGGGAACCGCGGTGAACGTCCAGACCATGGTCTTCGGCAACATGGGCGAGAACTGCGCGACCGGCGTCTGCATGTCCCGAAACGCGTCCACGGGCGAGCCCGAGCTGGAGGGGGACTTCCTCCTCAACGCCCAGGGAGAGGACGTGGTGGCCGGCATCCGGATGACCCAGCCCATCGCCGAGCTGCGGGACGCGATGCCCCGCATGTACGCGGAGTTCGAGGAGATCGCGCGCAAGCTCGAGTCCCACTACTCGAACATGCAGGACATGGAGTTCACCATCGAGAACGGGAAGCTGTGGCTGCTCCAGACCCGCGATGGGAAGCGGACGGCCCAGGCCGAGGTGCGCATCGCCGTCGAGATGGCGGAGGAGGGGCTGATCCAGCGCGAGGAGGCGGTGCGGCGCGTGAAGCCGGACCAGGTGGACTTCTTCCTCCACCCGCAGCTCGACGAAGAAGCCCGTCGCGAGCAGAAGCCGCTCGCTCATGGCCTGAACGTCTCTCCCGGAGCCGCCGTGGGCGTGGTGGCCTTCGACGCCGACACCGCCGAGCGCTGGGCCGGCGAGGGGCGCGACGTGATCATGGTGCGTCCCGAGACGAAGCCGGACGACGTCCACGGGATGCTCGCCGCCGAGGGCGTCGTGACCATCAAGGGCGGCCGCACCAGCCATGCAGCCCTGGTGGCCCGCCAGTTCGGCAAGCCCGCGGTGGTGGGGGCGGATGCCCTGGAGCTCGACCTGCAGGAACGCGAGATGCGGGTGGGCGAGATCCTCGTCTCCGAGGGAGACTGGCTCTCCATCGACGGCACGAACGGCCACGTCTACGAAGGCAAGCTGCCCACCGTCGTGCCGGACCTCAAGAACCCCCACCTGCTGAAGATCCTCGAGTGGTCGGACGAGTTCCGGCGCCTCGACGTTCGCGCCAACGCCGATTACGCGCGCGACGCCGAGCGCGCGCGCGAGTACGGCGCGGCGGGAATCGGACTGTGCCGGACCGAGCACATGTTCTTCGAGACGGACCGGCTCCCCATCGTGCAGGCGATGATCCTCGCCAAGACCGCGAGCGAGCGGGCGGATGCGATCGCGGAGCTGCTGCCCCTGCAGCGGTCGGACTTCGCGGGCCTGTTCCGGGCCATGAGCGGTCTTCCGGTGGTGATCCGGCTGCTGGATCCGCCGCTCCACGAGTTCCTGCCCTCCTACGACCAGCTGATCCAGGACCTGGCCGATCTCAAGATGCGCCTGCAGCACTTCGAGACCATGAGCGAGATCGACGATGCGCTGCAGCAGATCCGCACCAAGCAGGACTTCCTCTCCCGGGTGGAGTCCCTGCGCGAGTCGAACCCCATGCTGGGGACCCGCGGCGTTCGCCTGGGGATCCTGATCCCCGAGCTCACCCGGATGCAGGTGAGGGCGATCTTCGAGGCCGCGTGTGAGGTGCACCGGGAAGGCGTCGAGGTGGAGCCGGAGGTGATGATCCCCCTGGTCCATCACGCGCGCGAGCTCGAGCTCCAGCAGTCGGCGCTGGAGGAAGAGGCGCGTGCCGTCATGGAAGAGCAGAAGATCGAGATGACCTACCGCTTCGGCACCATGATCGAGGTGCCGCGGGCGGCCCTGATCGCCGGCGAGCTGGCCGAGCGGGCCGAGTTCTTCTCGTTCGGGACCAACGACCTCACGCAGACGACCTGCGGCATCTCCCGGGACGACGCCGAGGCGGGCTTCCTGATGCACTACATCCGCAACGACGTGCTCGCCCACAATCCCTTCGCGGTGATCGACGAGGACGGCGTCGGGCGACTGATCGAGATCGCGGCGCGGGAAGGACGTGCCGTGCGCTCCGACCTGGGGCTGGGCATCTGCGGCGAGCACGGGGGAGAGCCCCAGAGCATCGCGCTGTGTCATCGGCTCGGGCTCGACTACGTCTCCTGCTCGCCGTTCCGGGTGCCCATCGCGAGGTTGGCGGCGGCACACGCCGCCCTCGCTCCGTCTTCCCAGGAGGCGGATCGCTAGCGGGTGAACGCTTCGCGTTCGCAAGCGCCTGGCGCGATCCGAAACGAGAACCCAAGAGAGAGAGAACGGAGGGAACCGTGGCGAACAGCAAACGCGTGAAGGAGATCCTCGGCTGGTACGCGTCCGAGAGCCCGGGAGTGCGGGCGAACCTCGCCCGCATGCTCGGTCACGGGCGGCTGGGCGGGACCGGAAAGATGGTGATCCTGCCGGTCGACCAGGGCTTCGAGCACGGACCGGCCCGAAGCTTCGCCCCGAATCCACCCTCCTACGACCCGCGCTATCACTTCGAGCTCGCCATCGAGGCGGGCTGCAGCGCCTATGCGGCTCCGCTCGGCTTCCTCGAGGCCGGGGCAGCCGAGTTCGCCGGTGACGTCCCGCTGATCCTGAAGCTCAACAACTCGGACTCGCTCTACTCTGGAGCGGACCCGTGCCCCGCCGTGACCGGCTCGGTAGAGGACGCGCTGCGTCTGGGCTGCTCGGCCATCGGCTACACGATCTACCCGGGCTCCTCCGAGCGCAACACCATGTACGAGCACCTCCAGGAGCTCGCCAGCGAGGCCAAGTCGGTCGGTCTGGCCGTGGTCGTGTGGTCCTATCCCCGGGGCCAGGGCCTGTCCAAGGAGGGCGAGACGGCCGTCGACGTGGTCGCCTATGCGGCCCAGATCGCCGCGCAGCTCGGCGCGCACGTGGTGAAGGTCAAGCCGCCCTCGGAGCATGTCGAGCAGGACGCCGCCGCCAAGGTCTACGCCGCGCAGGAAATCCCGATCGGGAGCCTGGCCGAGCGCGTCCGGCACGTACTGCAGAGCTGCTTCGACGGCCGCCGCATCGTGATCTTCTCGGGCGGAGCCGCGAAGGGGCACGACGCCGTGATCGAAGAGATCCGCGGGATCGCCGAGGGCGGTGGCTTCGGCTCCATCATCGGACGCAACTCGTTCCAGCGCACCCGCACGGAAGCCGTGGAGCTGCTGCACGAGGTGATGGACATCTATCGCGACGCGTAGCGCCCGCCCGCCAGGAGCGGGAACGACCTGCACCCGTGCAGACCCCGCCGCAAGCGAGAGCGAGGGGCTCGCCCGCTACCGCTCCTGGTTCTTTCGTCGCTCGAGCCGGATGAACTCGGCGAGTGCCTCGGGGCTCGGCAGACGGATCCGCTTGCGCTGCATCTTCACCAGCCCCTCGTCGTCGAGCTCGCCCAGGCACTGGTTCAGGGTCTGACGGCTGCACCCGACGAGCGTGGCGAGCTCGCCCTGGGTGAAGTCACCGTCGATCTCGATCTCCTCGCCCCGGCGGAGGCCGAAGTGGTCCGCCAGCTCCTTCAGGATGAGGGCGAGGCGGAGCCGGGCGTCGTGGAACATCAGCCCCTCGACGCGGCTCTCGATGCTCTTGAGGCGGCGTCCGAGCTGGTTGCTGACGTTGAGCCCGATCCCGGGCCGCGACCCCATCAGCCTCCGGAACAGATCGATGGGGAGGCGCCAGACCACCGAAGGGGTCGTGGCCTCGGCGTAGCTCTCGCGGCCGAGCTGCGTGACCACCGGCAGCTCGCCGAAGACCTCTCCGGGCTGGACGTAGCCGAAGGTGGCCTCGCCGCCCCGGTCCGAGAGCCGGTAGATGCGGATCGCCCCCTCCTTCAGGAGGTAGACGGAGTGGGGCTCCTTCGAGGGTGCGAAGACCGTCTCGCCGGCGTCGTAGCTCTGGGAGCGAGCGGCGGCGCGCAGCTCCTGCATCTCTTCCTCGGAGAGATCCTCGAGCAGCTCGACGTCGCTCAGATGCCAGAGACCTGCCACGTTCTTCTCCCCGTTCGCGATGCTACAGCAGTCAATACACCAACTCGACCCAGCGCTTGCCGGCCATCAGCTCCGCCTTGCGGCGCTCCCACTTCTGGGGCGAGCCGGCCACGTCCGCGAAGACCGCGTCGAGCTCTCCCAGCATCTTCTCGAGCCCCGCGACGTAGACGGTGGTGAGCGGATGCCCGAGCAGGGCCCAGAGCTCGGAGGCGCGTTCGCGGATGGGCGCGTCCCAGGCGATCGGAGCGTCCCACGCGGGCCGGGGGCTCAGCGCCCGGAATGCCTCGAAGCTCTCGCGGTCGTAGTACTGCGCGAAGTCGTCGACCTCCTCGTTCTGGTAGAGCATCTCGAGGCCGCTGCGCGCGCCGTGGAAGAGCCAGATCCGGCCCCGCCACTCGGGGACGTTCTCGTAGATGTGCTTCACGAACGCGCGGAACGGGGCGATGCCGGTTCCGCTCCCGATCAGGATCAGGTTCGCGTCCAGCTCCTCCGGGACCTCGAAGGCCAGGCCGAAGGGACCGGTGACCGGGAACGAGTCCCCGACCCGCAGGTCGCAGAGGTAGTTCGAAGCGACGCCCTTGTACTCCTCGCCGCTGTACTCGTCCACGTAGTTGCAGCGTCGGACGCAGATCTTGATCCGTGGCCTTCCGCTGGGTCCCCGTGTGGGCAGGTCGGCCACGCTGTACAGGCGGAAGTGGTGCTCGTGGCCGAAGGCCGGATCGCCCGGGGCCAGCACCCCGATCGCCTGGCCGATCTCGTAGTCGAAATCGGCACGGTCGATCTCGAGCACCAGCTCCCGGACCTCGTCCGGGGCGCTCTCGGGTGTGATCCGTTCGCTCGAGACCAGCTCGGCCCGGTATCGGTTCGAGGTGTCGTAGTCCGACAGGTGCCGGATTGCTTCGCTCATCGAGGTTCCTCCTCGCGCGGAGTCCCGCTCTCGCAGGATGCCGCGCGCAGACAGTCGTTGCACCCACCCCGGCGAGCCAGGACGTCGGGCTCCTCCGGGGCCCCGGGGAAGCTCCGGCCCCAGAGCAGCTGAACCGCCGTCCAGGCGAGCGCCAGGCCGGTGACGCCCAGGATCGTCGTTCCCAGGATCGCGGCGCTCTGGGCGAGCCAGGCCGTCATCCGCCCAGCCCCGCGAAGCCCATGAAGACGATGGAGAGCAGGCCCGCCAGGGCGAGCGAGAGCGCGGTCCCGCGGACGAGATCCGGGACCTCGTCGAGCGCGAGCTTCTCGCGCAGCCCGGCCATCAGGAGCAGTGCCAGGGTGAAGCCCGCACCGGCGCCGAGCGCGTAGGCGATGCACTCCAAAAAGTCGAAGCCCTTGTTGGTCTGGAAGAGGGCGAGGCCCAGGATCGCGCAGTTGGTGGTGATCAGGGGAAGGAAGATTCCCAGGGAGCGGAACAGCGCCGGGCTGGTCTTCTTGATGAACATCTCCACCAGCTGCACCGTCGAGGCGATCACCACGATGAAGGAGATCAGGCGCAGGTACGGGGCGTCGAGCGCCACCAGGACCCACTGGATGCCGAAGGCACAGACGCTGCTCACCAGCATCACGAAGGAGACCGCCCCACCCATTCGGGTGGCCGTGGCGAGCTGACCGGAGACGCCGAGGAAGGGGCACAGGCCCAGGAAGTAGGCGAGCACGAAGTTGTTGATCAGGCAGGCGTTCAGGAAGATGCTCCACAGCGAGTCGCCGCTCATCCCGGCACCTCCCGGGCTTCGGGGGCGCTCGCGCGGGCCCGTCGCTGCTCGAAGGCGTTGAAGACCAGGAGCCAGCCCGCGAGGGTGAGGAAGCCTCCGCTCGGGAGCAGCATCACGACCCAGGGCTCGAAGGCCGCCGGAAGCACGGGAAGCCCGAACAGGGTTCCCGCCCCCAGGATCTCGCGCACGGCACCCAGCGAGAGCAGCGCGACCGTGAAGCCGGCGCCCATGCCGAGGGCGTCGAGCAGCGAGGCGCCCAGGCCGTGGCGGGAGGCGAAGGCCTCGGCGCGACCCAGGATCAGGCAGTTGGCGACGATCAGCGAGATGAACGCGCCGAGCGCCTTGTGGAGGTCCAGACTGATGGCCTGGATGCCCATGTCGACGAGGGTCACGAAGGTGGCGATCACCAGGATGTAGGTGGCGATCCGCACCTGCTTGGGCACGACGTGGCGCACGAGCGAGATCACCGCGTTGGAGGCGGTGAGGACGAAGAGGGTGGCCAGGCCCATGGCGAGGGCGTTGCGCGCCGTGTTGGACACGGCCAGGGCGGGACACATGCCGAGCACCTGGACGAAGACCGGGTTCTCCTTCCACAGTCCCTTCCAGAACTCCTCGGCGCCCATGGCCGTCGTGTCCGGAGCTTCCAACTAGGACTCCCCGCGCTGGAAGTCGTCCAGCCGCTGTTGGATCCGGGGAATCCAGTCGGAGCTGCTGCGTCGCAGGATGTTCGCGATGGCCTGGGCCGAGATGGTGGCGCCCGTGATGCCGTCGATCTCCCAGGGGTTCTGCTTGCTGCCCGACTTCACCGCTTCGATGGGATGGGCGATCCGCATGGCGCCGTCGGCCGCGGGCTCGAGGGACACGTCGAGTGCCTCGAAGTTCGCGACGAAGGCCGCGTCGGTCTCGATCCGATCGCCCAGCCCCGGTGTCTCCCGACTCTCGAGCACCCGCATGCCGACGACGGCGGCCGCGTCCGGCGCATAGCCGTACAGGACCCGGATGACGTCCTGGTAGCCCATCCCCGAAGCCTCGATGGCGACGCCCACCAGGCGCCCCTCCGCGTCGTAGCCGGCGTGCACCCGCGGGCCTTCGCGCCGCGCGTCCTCGCCGACCGCCTCGAAGCGACCTTCCTCGAGCCAGAGGTAGGTCTCCGAAGAGCGCGCCTTCGGGATCACGTCGAACACGGCCCGCTGCAGCGCTTCGGCCTGGTTGCGCTCGATCGTGGGGCGGGTGGCGAGGAAGGTGGTGGCGATCAAGATCCCGCACAGGAGGCCCACGCCGACCATCGCCCGCAGCATGGGCCAGGTGGGCGGCGGCGGCTCCGCGACGATCGGCGCCGGCTGCGCGCTCATCGTGCGCTCTCCGCAGCGGGCGGCGCGAACACGCCCGGCTGTACCAGCCGGTCGATCAGCGGCGAGGCGGCGTTTCCCAGCAGGATCGCGTACATGACGCCCTCGGGCATCGCTCCCCAGATCCGGATCACCACCACGACGGCCCCGATCAGCGCGCCGTAGATCCAGCAGCCCGTGTGGGTCATGGGAGACGCGACCATGTCCGTCGCCATGAAGACCGCTCCCAGCATCAGGCCTCCCGAGAAGAGCATGAAGAGCGGAGGCGCGTACGCCTCGGGCGCCCAGACGTGCAGGGCCGCGCTCGCGAGGGCGACGGCGCCGAGCATCGCAGCGGGGATGCGCCAGCTCATCATGTTGCGGGCGATCAGGTAGAGCCCCCCGACGGCGATCAGCAACGCGCAGGTCTCGCCCGTGGAGCCGCCCACCAGTCCGAACGCGAGATCGCTGGTCTGCGCCAGCTCGCCGTCGAACTTCCACGCCGCGAGCGGTGTGGCTCCCGAGAAGGCGTCGGGCTCGGCGCGGCCGAAGGGCGGTGCCAGCGAGGTGCCCGGAAGCGTCGTGAAGCGCTCGGCCCCGAAGGCCGGCGTGAAGGTGGTCATCGTCACGGGAAACGCAGCCTGCAGGAAGGCCCGACCCACCAACGCCGGGTTGAAGGGGTTCTGGCCGAGCCCCCCGAAGAGCGCCTTGCCGAGACCCACCGCCGCGAATCCGCCCACCGCCGTGATCCAGAGCGGGCAGGCGGGGGGCAGGGTGAGTCCGTAGAGCAGGCCGGTGATCACCACGGAGCCGTCGCCCAGGGTCGAGGGGCTTCCCGAGCTCTTGCAGGCCAGCCACTCGGCGGCCAGGCAGGAGGCCACGGCGGCGGTGAGGGTCACGAGGGCCGCGAGACCGAACGCCCAGACCGCGAACGCGGCAGTCGGGAGCAGCGCCAGGACCACGTTGAACATGATCGTGTCGACGCTGTAGCCGCTGAGGACGTGCGGGGAGGTGCGGATCTCGAGGGTGCCCGGGGCGCTCGGCATCAGCTCTCCCGTGCCTTGCGCAGGGCGGCCTTGGCGACGCGGAAGTGCTGGACCAGGGGGATGTGGGAGGGACACACGAAGGAGCAGCTGCCGCACTCGAAGCAGTCCATCAAGCGGAACTCCTCCGCCATGCGTTCGTGCTCTTCGTTCCGGGCCAGCACGGCCAGCTGCGAGGGATTCAGGAACATCGGGCAGGCGTCCACGCAGTAGCCGCAGCGGATGCACGGGTATTCGCGGCGGCGGCTGCGCTCGGCTTCGCTCTCGGTGAACGCGACCACACCCGAGGTACCCTTGGTGATGGAGATGTCCAGGCTCGACGCGGCCGCGCCCATCATCGGACCGCCCAGGAACACCCGGGTCAGCTCCGGGTCGGCCCCCACCTGCTCCAGCAGGAAGCGGAGCGGGGTTCCGATGGGGATGCGGTAGTTGCCCTTGTCGCGGACGGCCGGGCCCGTCACCGTGATCACGCGCTCCTGGATGCCGCGGCCGTGGGGCAGCAGTCGTCCGATCTCTGCCGTGGTGGCCACGTTGACGCAGAGGGCGTTCACGTCGAGCGGTAGCCCGCCCGAAGGCACCCGGCGATCGAGCAGCGCCGAGATCAGCATCTTCTCGGCGCCCTGGGGATACTTGACGCGAAGGACCTCCACCGAGACCTCGCCCTCGGGGCTCGCGGGTGCCGCCTCGATCAGGCCGCGCAGGTGGGCGGCGGCATCGGGCTTGTTGGCCTCGATGGCCACGATGGCGCGCTCGGCTCCCGTCGCCTTCAGCAGGTAGCGCACGCCGTGGAGGACGTCCTCGCCCTGCTCGAGCATGACCCGGTGATCGGTGGTGAGGTACGGCTCGCACTCGGCGCCGTTGATGATCAGGGTGTCGACGCGGACCTCGTCCGGGACACGCAGCTTCACGTGGGTGGGGAAGGCGGCGCCGCCGAGGCCCACGATCCCGGCGGCCTGGATGGCGGAGAGGATCTCCGCAGGGGCCGCCTCCTCGAGCGAGCAGGGGTCGCCGTCGGGTGTCTCCTGGGTAGAGCCCGGCCGCGGCTCGAGGAAGATCGCGTCGAGCATGCGCCCGGCGATTCCGGGCATGGGCGCGATCCGTTTCACGGTGGCCGTGGCCGGAGCGTGCATGGGCACCGAGAGGTCGCCGTCGGCCCGGGCGATCGGCTGCCCGCGCACCACGGACTCTCCTTCGCGCACGATCGGCACCGACGCGCTTCCCAGGTGCTGCTGCAGGGGCACCGCGAGGGTGGGCGCGAACGGGAACTGGCGGATCGGCAGCTCTCGGGTCGCGGCCTTCCACTCGGGCGGGTGGATGCCGTGGCGGAAGGTTCTCAGGCCCAGCACGTGGCGTCCCGAGCCTTCAGTTGTACTTCTCGGCCCGGCGAATCCACTTCTCGACGTCCTTCTCTCCGCGGTCGCGGGGAAGACCCGGGTGGATCACCTGGGCGGTGCAGCGCTCCGCCGCCTTCACGAGATCGCGATAGGGACCCGCGCCCGCGTCCTTGATGAAGGCCTTGTCGTTCTCGTCGTAGGCGAAGATCTGGGGGTTGATGTCGATGCACTCGTCGCAGGAGGTGCAGTCGGCGGTGTCGATCCAGGGCGCCATGGCGTCCGTTGCGGGCGCCGCATCGCCCTCGGCCTGCGCGCCGTCCGGCGCCGCGGGAAGTGCCAGGGGCGTCGCTCCAGCCGATCCGTCCTGGGCCAGCTCCAGCAGCTTCGAGCTGATGCGCGCGACCACCTCCTGGCGGACCTCCTGCTCGATCGTCTCGCGCGAGAGCTCCCGCTCGTCGACGCCCGAGAGCGCGCGCAGCAGGGTCCAGAAGTCGCGCCGATCCTCGCAGGATTCGACCATCGGCTTCGCCACCAGCAGTCGCGTGAGCTCCTGCTTGCGATTGACGGACCACACGAAGGGGAAGAGGTCTTCCCGCTCGTCCTCGGCGAGCTCGAGGTACTCGACCAGCGGCACCATCTTCTCGTTCCAGGTGTCGCGAGGCGCCATCCGGAAGTGCTTGCGGAAACGCGTCTCGGTGATGGCGAAGTCCGCGAAGGTCATCGCCACCTCCATCGTCTTCTCTCGCCCCCGTTCCTGGTAGCGGAGCGTGTAGCTCGGCCAGTCCTGGTCGGGCGCCGGGTTGCCGTCGATCTCGAGGCACTCGGCCGGCGTCACCCCGGCACCGGGGTCGTAGCGGAAGATCGGGTAGGCGCGCGACTCCACGGCGAGCTTCGCCTGGTTGGCGCTCATGTCGTCGCCGATGCCGTGCTCGGGCTGACAGGAGCTGTAGATGTTGAAGAGCGCGGGGCGCCGTGCCTTCAGGCCGTGGATGAAGCCCTCGATCATGTGGCTGGGGTGGGCGATGGTGCTCTGCAGCACGTAGGTGGTCCGGTGGGCCATCCCGATCAGGCCGATCTCCTTGCGGGGCTCCTGCTTGCCCTGGATCGCCGGACCGAACTGGGCCATGTCGGAGACCTGGCCGATGAAGCCCGAGGTGCAAGCCTGGCCTCCCGTGTTGGAGTAGACCTGCGTGTCGACCACGAAGACCTTGATGGGATGCCCCGACGCCATCAGGCGCGAGAGGTTCTGGAAGCCGATGTCGTACATGGCTCCGTCGCCGCCCACGGCGACGACGGGGGGACACAGCTCCCACTCCTCGTCGTTGAAGTCGCGCCAGCCGAAGCGCTGGAAGAAGGCGTCGTGTTCGGCGGGAAGGTACTTTCCGGCCAGCTCGAGCTCGGCCTCGCGCACCGCCCGGAAGCCCTCCGCCATGCGCGCCATGTGTCCCTCGAAGACGCCCATCGCCACCGACGGCGAGTCCTGGAAGAGGTGGTTGGACCAGGGGAAGGGATAGGGGTTGAAGGGATAGGTGCTGCCCCAGACCGATGTGCAGCCCGTCGCGTTGAGCATGCCCATGTTCGAGCGCCCGCGTCCGGTGGTGCCCTCTTCGTAGCGCCAGCGCAGCTGCTTGAGGCGGGCGAGGAGCCGGCTCATGCGTTCCAGCCAATCGCGGTCGATGGGCCGCCGGTCGGTGTCGCTCTCGACGCGCTCGGCGATGCGGGCCAGGGTGACGTCGCGGTCGCCGATGTCGCGGACGATGCTCGCCATCTGCTCGGGGTCCCCGACGTCGATCTCTCCCACCAGCTCGAGCTGGACGTGGCGTTCGAGTCGCGCGATCAGCTCGCCGAGGTACTCGACGTGGCGGGCTGCGCGGGGCCGCATCAACGACTCGACGGTCGCCACGAAGAGGTGCAGGGCCGTCTTCTCCGAGCAGCCGAGGCAGGCGCCGTCGCCGCTGGTGAGGGCCTGATAGGCCGTCTTGTCGAGCAGGATGGTCTCGAGGGCGCCGATTCCCTCCTCCAGGTCGTCGACCCGGATGTAGCGCTTCGAGGTGGTGGGCAGGTCGAGCCAGAAGCTCCAGTTGTGGCGGAGCTCCTCGATGGAGCTCTCCGTCTGGGGCACGGCGCGCAGGGCGTCGTCGTCGCACACCTCCACGCACTCCATGCAGCCCTTGCAGGTGGTCGGGTTCACCGTGATCGAGAGCAGCCCGCCACTCCCCGCTTCGCTCTTCTCGGGCAAGGTGAAGAAGGGGCGGGAGAGCGCGAACTGGAAGTCGCCCAGCTCCTCGCGGAACCACTCGAACTCCTTGCGCAGCTCGTCCCGGTCGGCCGCGGAGAGCTCGGGCTGCTGCAGGGTGCGCTCGATCGCGTCCTCGATGAGCCCGGCCACCGGATCGCTCTCCGCCGCGCCCTGGAGGGCGGCCTGGAGGTGGCGCTCCATCCAGCGGACGGCCCGCGGTAGCTGCTTGGGCGCGTGCCCCCCGCGTCGCAGGCGACGCACGACCGTGTCGAGCACCTCGCCGACCTCGTTCACGAGACCGGGGATCGCGGTGTCCGGGCACACCGTGTAGCACTTGCCGCACGCCGTGCACTTCTCCGGGTCCCACTCCGGGTGCTCGAAGCGGATCTGGGTCATGTCGCGGAACAGCGCCGAGCCGGCGGGGATGACGCCGAGCCCCACGAAGGGGTCGGTGATGTTGTCGCTGCCCATGCCGCGGGCGTAGAAGCTCCCGGTCTGCTCCCAGAAGCGGTGGATGTCGGTGATCGGTTCGCGGCTGCTGGGCAGGGCGTCGACCATCACCGGCACGGGCGGTCCGGCCGAAGGGTCCCTCGCCCCGGCCTTGGGCTTGCTGACGGCGTCGGCCTCGATGCGCACGAGCTCGTCGAAGCCACGCTTGACGACGCGCATGTTTTCCTCGACGACGCGCGCGCCCTTCGCACCGAACTTGTGCTCGAGCTGCTGACGGATCGCGCCGAGCAGGCGCTCTTCGTCGAGGGAGGCGGCTTCGCTGACGGGGGACGCCGCGAAGAACGCGCCCTGGAAGGCGATGCCCTGCATGCGCAGCTGCAGGTCGGGATCGGTCGCCTCCTCGCGCGCGATGCGGAATGCGTCGAGGCCGAAGAGGCGGATCTTCTTCTCGAGGATGATCTTCTGGAAGGCCGGCGGAATCGCCTCCCAGGCCTTCTCGGGACTGGCATGCTCGCTCTGGATGACGAAGGCGCCTCCCTCCTTCAGGCCCGCCAGTGCGTTGGTGTGCTGGAAGACGTTGGGATCGGGGGAGAGCACGACGTCGACGTGGAAGTACTCGCAGTTGACGCGAATCGGCTCGGGCGCCGCCGAAAGATAGTAGGTCGTGGGCTGCCCCTTCTTCTCGGAGCCGTACTTCGGGTTCGCCTTGATGTGCCATCCGAGCAGCTCGAACAGGGTCATCGCCATGTTCTTTCCGGTCGTGATGGCGCCCCAGCCCCCGATCGAGTGCAGCCGCACCGTGATGCTTCCCTCGGGCATCAGGTTCGGATTCTCCGAGCCTCGCAGGGCGAGCTCGGCGATTCCGGGATAGTCCTTCTGGATCGCCTCCTGGTGCACCGCCTGCTTGGGGGTGACGGGATCGTCGCGCAGGAAGTCGATCGAGAGATAGAAATGCGGCTTGTTCTGGCCGTCCGGGAGCATGTTCTCCACGGCCGCGACGAGGCCCTCCGGCTGCAGATCCCGGCTCCCCATCCCGAAGGAGCCCGAGTAGAGGGCCGGTGCGTCGGCGAGCTTCTCGTAGGCGGGCAGGCCGGGATGTCGCGGGTTCTTCGGGTCGCGGCCGTTCTCCAGGCACTTGGCCACCGTCGCGCGGATCTCCCGCATCAGCGGAAGATCGGCTGCCAGGGGCTGGTCGAGGCGCTCGAGCACGGCGACGCCACGCTTGCCGCGGAGCATCTCGCCGATCCGATCGCCCGGGAAGGGCCGGAACATCACCAGGTTCACGACGCCGATTCGCAGGCCCCGGGTCTCGCGCAGATGGTCGGCCACCGCCTCGGCACTCGGGATCATGCTGCCCTGGCCCAGGATCAGGTACTCGGCGTCCTCGCAGCGATAGCCGGCGACGCGCTCGTAGGGACGCCCCGTGAGCGCTTCGAACTCCGAGAAGGCCTGATCGGCGAGCTCCTGGATGTGGTCGAAGAAGAAGGGGCGCTGGGCGGCAACGCTCTGCATGTAGGCGTCCTGGTTCTGGACGACGCCCGACATCACGGGGTTGTCGACGTCCCACAGCAGCGGGATCCGCCGGCGCTTCTCGCCGTAGATCATGCGCTGCGCGGGTGTGGGGCAGTCGATGAGGTCGTCGGGTCGGCCGAGGTACTCGGCGATCAGCTCGCGCTCGGGCGCGCGCATCGACTCGATGAGGTGCGTGGTGAGGAAGCCGTCCTGGGCGACGACCCCCGGGTTCAACGAGAGCTCCGCGATGCGGTGGGCGATGATGTTGAGGTCGGCCGCCCCCTGGGCGTCTCGAGCGAAGACCTGGAAGAAACCGGTGTCGTCGATGCAGTGGTAGTCGTCGTGCCCCGCGTGCACGTTCAGGGTGGCTTTGGTCATCGCCCGGGCACCGACGTTGAGGACGTAGGTGAGGCGCTTGCCCACGGCCGCGTAGAGCGATTCGTGCATGTAGGCGATGCCCTGGCCCGACGAGAAGTTGGAGGCGCGCAGTCCGGTCATGGCGAGTCCGGCGGTGACCGCCGCCGCGGCGTGCTCGCCTTCGGGCTCCACGAAGATGAGCGGCCGTTCCGACACGTTCAGGTGTCCGGCCGCGGCCGCCTCGGCCCAGAACTCGCCCATCTGCGTCGAGGGGGTGATGGGGTAGGCGCCGGCGCCGTCTGTCGACTCGCGCTCGCACACGATCACGGCGGTGTTTCCGTCGAGGGCCGCCCGGACCCCCGGGTAGCGCGGCTCGGCTTGCGCCTTCTCCTTCTTTCTCAGGCCTAGCATCGGATCTCCCCTTCTCGATCGGCTCTCGGACGGCTTCTCATGCCCGAGATCTAGGTCGGCGCGTCCCGCAGTGGCTCCCGCCCCGGAATCGGATGCGCGGCCGCACCCCGTTGCGGGCCCTCGTCCGCGGACAGCCACAGGATCGCTCCGGTGGGACAGCGCTCGATGGGGACCCGGGTGGAGTGATCTCGGGTGTAGTCCACGACGGGCAGGTTGTCGCGCATCGTGATCAGGCCCGGACCGTCCATTTCGCAGCGCCCGCAGGCTGTGCAGGCCACCGCGCAGTCGTCGAGCAGCGCGTCGCCCTTGTCGAGTGAGCTGCAGGCGACCCACAGGCGGTGACTCACCGGATGGAGGCTGAAGAGATCCTTCGGGCAGACCTCGACACAGTCGCCGCAGGCCGTGCAGGCTTCCTCGTCGACGACCGGGATGCCGAGCTGCATGCGGATCGCGTCGAAGTCGCAGGCTTTCTCGCAATCTCCGATGCCGAGACAGCCCCAGAAGCAGCCCTTTCCGCCTCCGGCGACCAGGGCCGCCGCGCGGCAGGAGGACAGGCCGTCGTAGCGGGCGTGGTTTCGCGCGACGTTGTGGCTGCCCGCGCAGGCCAGACGCGCGACGCGCTTCTCCTCGGCGCCCACGTCCACGCCGAGGAAGGCCGCGATCCGCTGGCGCGCGGACTCGTCGCTCACCGTGCACTTGCCTGGAAGCGCGCTGCCGGCGATGAGCGCCTCCGAGAAGGCCCGACAGCCCGGATGCCCGCAAGCGCCGCAGTTCGTCAGCGGCAGCATGGCTTCCACTCGATCGATGCGCGGATCTTCGTCGACGTGCAGTCGCCGGTTCGCCAGTACGAGCAGCGCAGCGAGCAGGCTCGTGAGACCGCCGAGAACTCCCACACCGGTCAGGACAGTCGTCGTAACAGCACTCAAGGATCCCACCCTGTTCGCGTTTTCTCTCTCGTCGTTCCCAGGGCGGTACACCCCGCACCGAATGCCAACGAATCGTCGTTTTCCGTCGTCGTCGTCTCATTGTATAGTGCCCGTCTCCGATGGCGCTTGGCGAAGCGGTGACACTCGCGCGCGCAGGGGAACCCCCCTTCCCCCCCATCGGCTGCAGCGGATGCCCGGTGTCGTCCAGGCGACACTTCGGCAGGCAGCTCGGACGGAGCGGCTGCTAGATGCCCTCCGCGGTGGACGCCGAGACGCTGGACGTCATCCTGGATTCGCTCCGGGACTTCGCGAAGCAGAACTTCGCCCCGGAGGTGCTGCTCGACTTCGACGCCCGCGACGAGATGCCCCTCGAGCTCGTGCAGGGCATGTGCGGTCCCGAGCTCGGTATCCAGCTGCTCTTCGTGCCCGAAGAGTTCGGTGGCATGGGGGGTGGGGCGATCGACACATATCGCTGTTGCGAGGCGCTGGCGCGCATCGACGTCGGCGTGGCAACGGGCGTGCTGGCGACCTTCCTCGGCAGCGACCCCATCCGCGTCGGCGGGACTCCGGAGCAGCAGGCCCACTGGCTCGGTCGCATCGCCGAGGAGGGGATCCTGATGGCCTACGGGGCCACGGAGCCCGAGGCGGGGAGCGATCTGGCGGCGCTTCGCACCACGGCGACGCCCGTCGAGGAGGACGGCGCCGTCGTCGGGTACCGGCTGAACGGTCGCAAGCAGTGGATCAGCAACGGCGGGGTCGCGGAGGCGGCGACGATCCTGGCCAATGCGCCCGGCGGCCCGAGCTGGTTCGTCGTGGAGTCCGGAACCGAGGGCTTCGGCCACGAGCGCCCGGAAGACAAGCACGGCATCCGCCTGAGCAACACGGCGGCTCTCACCCTCGACGACGTTCGCGTCTCCGCGGAGCAGCTCATCGGCGGCGTGGAGGGGCAGGGGCTGCAGCAGGCGCTGGCGGTCTTCGGCTACACGCGGCTGATGGTCGCGGCCTTCGGCGTCGGGGCGGGTTGGGAGGCGCTCGACCACGCGATCGCCTACTCGCTCGAGCGGGTCCAGGCCGGCTCGCCCCTCTCGGAGAAGCAGGGCTACACCCACAAGCTGATCGTTCCGCACGCGGTGCGCCTCGAGGCGGCTCGCGCCTACGTGGAGCAGACCGCCCTCGCCCTGGATGCCCTCGACAACCCCGAGGGCCACTACATCACCGAAGGTGCGATCGCGAAGCTGCTGGCGACCGAGGCGGGGAACGCCGCGGCCGAGGCGAGCATCCAGGCGCTCGGCGGCTACGGCTACACGCGCGAGTACATGGTCGAGAAGATCAAGCGCGACGTGCGC
>JANQSB010000259.1 GCA_028284295.1 Myxococcota bacterium
CGCGGGGGCACTGCTCTGCCCGGTCCGGAAGAACGGCAAGGCGGAGATCCGCAAGCTCACGGCAACTGCGGTGCGGCAGGCGTGCGCCCGACGCGCCGAGGAGGCGGGTGTGGCCCCGTTCTCGCCCAACGATCTGCGGCGGAGTGCCGTGGCCACGCGCACCCAGGGGCGCGCCAAGCGTGTCGAGGCCCCCGAGTCCGAGGTGCGGGCGAGCGCGCTCTTCGCGGCCGAGGGCGAGGCACCGCCCCGGGTCGGGAACGCCACGGTCCACTTTCCGTACCGGACCCGCAAGCAGGAGCTCCTGTAGCCTCCAGCCCTGGGCTCGATCCGAACGGGAGTCTGCGCGGATGGGGGCGCGGTGCGCTGCGACGATGCAGGGGGCGTGAAGCCCGCCTCTCTCGTGCTCCTGCCGATGGCGCTGCTGGCCGGCGCGCTCGCCCTCGCGGGCTGCGGCGAGCGGTCCCGGCTCGAGCTGTCGGGCGCGGTCGCCGATTGGCCCCACTACGGGGGAGACGCCGGGGGGCTGCGTTACTCCCCCCTGACGCAGATCACGCCCGAGAACGTCTCGGCCCTGCGGGTGGCCTGGACCTACCGGCACGGTGACGTCTCGGACGGCCGGGGCGGAGTGGCCCGCACCTCGTTTCCCGTGACGCCCCTCGTCGTCAACGACTCGCTCTACTTCTGCACGGGCTTCATGCGCGTGATCGCTCTCGACCCCGAGACGGGGAAGGAGCGTTGGGTCTACGACCCCGAGCTGCGGGCTCGGGAGGCCGCCGGTCCGTATCCGCTGACCTGTCGGGGCGTCGCCTACTGGGAGGACCCGGAGGCAGATCGCGGAGCGGTGTGTGCCCGTCGCATCTTCCACGGCACCCGCGACTCCGAGCTGATCGCGCTCGACGCCGACACCGGCCGGCCATGTCCGGGCTTCGGCGACGCGGGGCGGGTCGCCCTGCGCGAGGGTATCGGGAGCCGGGTCCCCGCCTGGGAGTACTACCCGACCTCGCCGCCGGTGGTGGTCGGCGACCGGGTGGTGGTCGGAGCCCTGGTGGCGGACAGCCTGCGGGTCGATGCCCCGAGTGGCGTGGTGCGTGCGTTCGACGCCCGCACCGGTGCCCTCCGCTGGGCGTGGGATCCCGTGCCGCCGGGCTGGCAGACGACGCCCGGCCCCGACGGGCGCGTCTACGAGGCGGGTACGCCGAACGTCTGGGCCCCCATGTCGGTGGACGAGGAGCGGGGGCTGGTGTTCGTTCCGACCGGGAACCCGTCGCCGGACAGCTACGGGGGCCAGCGAAGGGGCATCGACCACTACGGCAGCTCGACGGTGGCCCTGGACGCCACCACCGGCGAGGTGGTCTGGTCCTTCCAGACGGTCCATCACGACGTGTGGGACTACGACGTCGCCAGCCAGCCGACCCTGTTCCAGCTTGCCGGGGTGGGCGGGGGTGCGCCGGCCGTCGCCCAGGCGACGAAGATGGGGCACGTCTTCCTGCTCGACCGCGAGACGGGAGAGCCCCTGTACCCGGTGGAGGAGAGACCGGTTCCCCAGGGCGGCGTTCCCGGCGAGAGCCTGTCTCCCACGCAGCCGTTCCCCACGCACCCTCCGCCGCTGCATCCCACGCGCGCCACCGTCGAGGAGGCCTGGGGGTTCACCCCCATCGACGAGTCCGACTGCCGCACGCGGATCGCCTCGTATCGGTCCGAGGGTGTCTTCACGCCTCCCAGTCTCGAAGGCTCGATCCAGTATCCGGGCTCGGCAGGGGGCATGAACTGGGGCGGGGTCGCGGTCGATCCCGAGCGGGGAGTCCTCTTCACCAACCAGACGCGCTCGGCGGCCGTCGTCCAGCTGATTCCACGCGCCGACTTCGATCGGCTCGACCCGTCCGCTGCCAGCTACCCGGACGAGCTGTATCCGATGCACGGCACGCCGTACGGCGTGAAGCGGTTTCCGCTGCTGTCGAGCTTCGGCGCGCCCTGTCTCGAGCCGCCCTGGGGAACCCTGACGGCCGTCGATCTGCGCACCGGGGACGTCCTGTGGGACGTGGCGCTGGGGACGACGCGCGACCAGGCGCCGTTCCCGCTGTGGTTCCGGCTGGGGGCGCCGAATCTCGGCGGACCGCTCGTGACCGCCGGCGGCCTGCTGTTCATCGGGGCGACCACCGAGAAGACCTTCCGCGCCTTCGACGCGCGCACCGGGGAGGAGGTCTGGAGCCGCCGGCTGCCCTTCACGGCGAACTCCACGCCGATCAGCTACCGCCTGCGCGAGGACGCGCGCCAGTTCGTCGTCGTGGCGGCGGGCGGACACGGCTGGTCGCAGCCCGGTGACGCGGTCGTGGCCTTCGCTCTACCCCGGCGCTGAGCCGCTCAGTAGAGATCGTCCGGCTCCGTCGCGTAGACGTGCTCCAGGCTCTGGCGGAGTGTGTGCTGGCGCTCCCCTCCCCAGTACAGCTCGGCCTCCAGGTAGAGGGTCGAGGGCGCGTCCGTGATGCTGCTCCGCGCCAGCAGCGGGAAGCGGACCTGGGTGGGCCGCCCCAGCGGAGGCCGCTCGGCCGGTCGGGTCGCCTCCGCCTCGTGGAGACCCGAGCCGAAGCCCTCCCGGCCGGTGAGCTTGTCGTGCGCCGCGATGTACTCCCAGTCGAAGCGGGCCGGTGCGGCCAGGGCGATCGACTCGAAGCGCACGACCACGTCGTGCAGGTCCGCGTCGGTCGGGTAGCGATTGAACTCGAGGGTCAGCCAGCACTCGATCGACCCCGTCTCGGCGCCGGGTCCCGGGATCATCCGGGAGAGGGTGGCATCGCGCGCGGCCCGGGTGTCGATCAGGTTGCAGGCCGTCGCCAGGACCAGGATCGCAAGCAGCGCCAGCGCGGTGGGTCGGGGCGCCCGGCGCGCGTCCGCTGCGGCCTGGGAGCGGGGGGCGTGCGCGAAGAGTCGGCTCGGAGACATCCCGAGACTCTTCGGCGGTCCCGGGAGCGGCTGTAGGCCGCCCCGGTCAGGACGCTGCGGCGTCGTCCTCGCGAGCGGGGGGGCGGTAGACGTCCGGCTCGATGAAGATCATCGTCGCGGCCGGCACCCGCTCCCGGATGCGCTCCTCGGCGGCGTCGATCTCGCGGGCCAGCTCCTCGACGGAGAGTCCCTGTGCGAAGTGCACCTTCAGCGCGACCAGCAGGGTCGTGGGTCCGAAGTGCTGGGTGCGCATGTGGATCACCCGTTCGATGCGGCCGCCCGCCGCCAGGGCGCTCCGGATCGCCGACCGGTCGTCGGCGGAGGCCGCCTCGCCGATCAGGAGGCTCCGCATCTCGACGGCGAGGACGATGGCGAACGCGCACAGCAGCACGCCGATGGTGATGCTCCCGATCGCGTCGTAGCGCGAGTCGCCCGTCCAGGCCGCGAGCCCGACGCCCGCCAGCGCGACCACCAGGCCGAGCAGCGCTCCCAGGTCTTCCAGCAGGACGACCGGAAGCTCCGGGTTCTTGGTGTCCCGGATGAAGGACCACCAGCTGCGCGTCCCCTTGCTACGCCGGCCCTCCACCACCGCCGTCCGGAACGAGAAGCCCTCGAGGACGATTCCGAGCAGCAGGATTCCGGCCGCAATCTCCGGGTTGGTGACGTCGTGCGGGTCGAGGAGCTTGTGGATGCCCTCGTACATGGCGAAGAGCCCGCCGAGCGCGAAGATCACCAGCGCCACCACGAAGGACCAGAAGTACCGCTCGCGGGCGAAGCCGAAGGGATGCTCCTCGGTCGGCTCGCGCTTCGCGGCCGCGCCGCCCCAGAGGAGCAGGGCCTGATTGCAGGTGTCGGCCACCGAGTGCACGCCTTCCGCGAGCATCGAGGCCGCGCCGGTCACCGTCCAGCCGCCGAACTTGGCCACGGCGATGCCGGCGTTCGCCAGGAGCGCGGCCAGGATCGCCTTGCGGTTCCCCTCCTGCACGGCCGGGACTCTATCCCATCCGTGCCCGGGCACGGGACGGGTCACGGGCAGCGGCAGGCGTCAGGACGGTGGCGAGCGCCGCCAGCGAAGCGCTCAACGGGACCCACCAGGTCCAGGCGAGTCGGGTCTCGCCCGCGACCACGGGATGCAGGAAGAGCACGAGCCCCGCAGCCGCGCCGATCGCGAGCCCGACGGTCGCGCCGCGGTCGCTGCCCGCGCGGGGTGCGACGAGCGCGACGCCGAACACGCCGAGCAGGCCGCCGTAGAGGATCGTCATGGCCGAGAGTGCGAACTCGACCAGGGAGGGTCCGCCTTCGGCGGTCGCGACTCGCGCGTGCACGGCCGCCATGGCGAGCGCGGCCACGACGAGGCCGATCGTCGCGACGACCGAGGCCTGCCGCGTCCGCCGGGCCAGATCGTCGTCTCCGGATCCGTCGGAACCCGCCCCGAAGTCCACCGTCCAGCTGGTCGCGATGGCACAGATGGCCGAGTCGAGACTGGACATGGCGGCGGCCAGCAGCCCGGCGAAGACGAGACCGCGCAGTCCCGCGGGCAGCACCTGCAGGGCGAAGGCGGGGACCGCCCGTCCGGCCTCCGGGTCGAAGGCGCCCGGCGCCAGTGCCTGCCAGGCCGCGATCGCCGTTCCGACCAGCAGGAAGAGAGCGGTGATCGGGAAGTTCAGCAGGGCGGAGCCGAACAGCGCCCCGCCCCCCGCGCGCCCGCTCCGGGCGGTGAGCAGCCGCTGCACCATGTCGAAGTCGGTGCCGTGGGTGGCCAGTGTGAGGAAGAAGCCGCCGACGACCGCCGTCCCGAACGCCTGCCCATCGTGGATGCTGAAGAGCGGCTCGAGGTGGAAGATCCGCAGTCGATCGTTGTCCGCTCCCCAGGAGAGCAGGGCGTCCATCCCGCCGGGTACCGCGGCCGTGGCGGCGAAGAGGAGGGCGGCGGCTCCTGCCAGGAACACGCCGGCCTGCAGCAGGTCGGTCCAGATGACGGATCGGATTCCGCCGGCCCGGGTGTACAGGCCCGCGATCAGACCGCAGGCGACGATGGATGCGGAGAGCGAGAGTCCGGTCGCGGCCGAGAAGGCGAGCGCCGCGATGAACAGGCGCACTCCGGAGGCGAGCAGACGACCCGCGATGAAGCAGCCGGCCGCCGTTCGTTGCGACCGCGGCCCGAAGCGCTCGGCGAGGAGCTGGTAGACGCTGACGAGTCGGAGCCGGTGGTAGAGGGGCACGACGACCACCGAGATCACGAGCTTGCCGAGCAGCGCCCCGAAGGCGAGCTCGAGGTACGCCCATCCGCCCCGATAGGCGGCGTCCGGTACACCGAGGAAGGTCGCGGCCGAGAGCTCGGTGGCGACCATCGAGCCCAGCACCGCCCAGCCGGGAATCGCGCGACCGCCCAGCAGCAGGTGTTCGGCGCTCTCGTGGCCGCGCGCGGCGCGCCGTCCCAGCGCCAGCACGGCGAACGCGTAGGCGACGACCACCATCCAGTCGAGCGGGTCCAGCGGTGCCCCTCCCGGGGATGAGACGGCGTTCAGGACGCCCCCGGGCCCAGGGACCCGAGGGGACTGCACACGCGTTGCCGATTGGCTGCAGGTCCGAGGGGCGGAATCAGGGTAGAATAGGAGTCAGCCCCGATCGAGGATCGCGCCACTCGGGGCCTTCTCTCTGGACAGCTGAGCGGCTCTTCCGCAGAACTCGAGTGGCCTCGTGGCGCCCCACGGACCCGGTCGCGGCGCGGACCAGAGGAGTCCTTCATGAACCCCGACACCTACGGAACCCCGACCGATTTGCCCGACGAAGCCTACTTCGACGATGTCCGCTCCAACGCCGTGTTCGACGCGCAGCTGCTGCGCGAGCCGCTCTCGGTCCTGCCGACGCACTCGCCCATCTGCTTCAAGGGTTCGGACGCCGTGTCCGAAGCCATGCAGGCCATGCAGCGGGAGCACCGCGGCTGCGTTCTCGTCACCGAAGACGGCACGCTCCGCACGCGGCTGACCGGCATCTTCACCGAGCGGGACATCCTGCTCCGCATCATCAACCGGGGCCGCAACCCCGCCACGGTCACGCTGGCCGAGGTGATGGTCGCCGATCCCGAGAGTCTGGCGGCCGACGCCTCGATCGCCTGGGTGCTGAACAAGATGTCCGTCGGCGGCTTCCGGCATGTCCCGGCGGTCGACGAAGAGGGACGCCCGGTCACCATCGTCTCGGTACGGGACGTGGTGCAGTTCCTCGTGGAGGCGTTCCCGAAGGAGATCCTGAATCTCCCGCCCGAGTTCGGGCAGCCGCGCTACCGCACTCGCGACGGAGCCTGAGCGTCCGCTCCAGGGAACCCTGCTAGCGTCCCGGCATGATCTCCGCCGAAGAACGCTACGAGAAGAAGCACGCCCGGGTCCTGGGCAAGCAGATGGCCTACGTGGAGGTGGGGGAAGGCGACCCGATCGTCTTCCTTCACGGCAACCCGACCTCCTCCTACCTGTGGCGCAACGTGATCCCGCACCTGGAGGGTCAGGGCCGCTGCATCGCCCCGGACCTGATCGGAATGGGCGACTCGGAGAAGCTCGACGAGTCGGGGCCGGAGGCCTATCGCTTCGTCGAGCATCGCCGCTACCTCGACGCATTGCTCGAGACGCTCGGTGTCGAGCGCGACGTCACCCTCGTGATCCACGACTGGGGATCGGCGCTCGGCTTCGACTGGGCGAATCGCCACCGCGAGGCGGTGACGGGCATCGCGTACATGGAGGCGATCGTGTGTCCCATGCGCTGGGACGACTGGCCCGAGATGGCGACGGCGGTATTCCGGGGCTTCCGGTCACCGGCCGGCGAGGGGATGGTTCTCGAGAAGAACGTCTTCGTGGAGAACGTGCTGCCGGGGTCGGTGCTGCGCGGCCTGACCGAGGACGAGATGGTCGTCTACCGCCGTCCCTTCCAGGAGGCCGGCGAGTCCCGACGGCCGACCCTGACCTGGCCGCGACAGATCCCGCTCGACGGTGAGCCCGCCGACGTCGTCGAGATCTGCCAGGCCTACGCGGACTGGCTGGCCGAGGCCCCGGTGCGCAAGCTCTTCATCAACGCCGAGCCTGGCGCGATCCTGACCGGCCCCCAGCGCGATCTCTGTCGCAGCTGGCCCAACCAGCAGGAAGTCACGGTGAAGGGCAGCCACTTCATCCAGGAGGACTCGCCCGACGAGATCGGGCAGGCCATCGCGGACTGGCGGGCTGCTGGATAGACGCGCTCAGTCGTCCCAGATGACCCGGAGCTCCCGGGACTCGCCCAGCAGGTTGATGGGATCCTGCTTGTCGATGTGGCCGATGAGTCCGCGGAAGACCCCGTAGCCGACCAGTCTCTGGAGCTCCTCGGAGAAGGTCGCGGCGATCTCGCGCGGGATTCCGAGCTGCTGGTTCTCCTGCTGTCGGATGAAGCCCGCGCAGTAGTTCATGGCCAGGCCCGTGCGGCGGGCGGCGCTGCGGTTGGCGCCTCCGCCGTGCCACAGCGCGCCGTGCCAGACGAGCACGCTGCCACGCGGCATCTCCGCCGGGACGGTCTCGATCTCCGCGCGCGGATCCGGGTAGTGGTCGAAGAGGTGGCTCCCGGGAACGATCCGGGTGGCGCCGTTCTCCTCGGTGAAGTCGCTGAGCGCCCACATGGTGTTGCAGACCAGGGGCGGGTGCGGCCGGGGCAGCGCGATCACCTGATCGTCGGAGTGGACGAGCTGCGCGCTCTCGCCCGGGTCGATGGCGATCGAGGACAGCGACGAGACGAGGCAGCCCGGGTGCAGCACGCCCTCGACGACAGGCAGGATCTTCGGATGGACGGGCACGCGCTGGAAGACGGGGTCGTGCGCGAGCAGGTTGTAGATGCGGACCGTGCGCGTGCCCTCGAATTCGTTCTGCGACGGGACGATGCCGTGGTCCTGCTCGCTGCGTTCGAGGGCCTCGAGCAGGGCATCGCCGAGCTCGGGCTCGATCGCGTCCTCGACGATCGTGTAGCCCCGCTGCGCGATCTCCTCGACGTGGGTCCGGATCGGGTCCGAGGCCCCGGGGCTCGCTCCGGTCGGGTCCGCACTCATGGCGGGAACGATAGC
The DNA here is from genome assembly GCA_028284295.1 of Myxococcota bacterium. Taxonomy (GTDB): domain Bacteria; phylum Myxococcota_A; class UBA9160; order UBA9160; family UBA4427; genus JAJDAN01. The sequence goes on from JANQSB010000259.1 coordinate 8,015, forward strand.
CCGGCCGCGCGGCGCAGAGCTCTCGCCGGGACCTAGGGAAGGTCTGCACAGGGTGCAGACCCCGCAGCAAGCGAACGCGAAGCGTTCGCCAGCTAGCGCGTGGGCTCGACGAGCTCGATCAGGTTGCCGTCGGGGTCGCGCACGTAGGCGGTCCGCTGGCCCCAGGGCCGGTCGCAGGGCGGTGTCACGGCCCGCGCGCCCGAGACGACGAGCTCCGCGTAGGCGTTGTCGACGTTCGCGACGAAGAAGCCGAGCTCGAAGGCGGGGGCGTTCTCGGGGCAGGGCTGGAGCTCCATCCCCAGGGTCTCGGCCATGGCGTCGCGCTGATAGAACGCCAGGCGGGTGGCTCCGGTCCGCAGCTGCGCGTAGGGGCCCGAGCGATGGTTGAGCTCGAGACCGAGGACGTCGACGTAGAAGGCGAGTGCGCGGTCGAGGTCCTCGACGACCAGCACCGTGTAGTCGAAGGTCGCGAGCTTCAGGTCCGCCTCCCTGGCGCCGCACGGGCACCCCGTCCGCCCGGCTCGCCGGCCGGTGGGTTGGGGTAACGTAGCCGGCATGGCGACGGACTCCCGGGAAGACGCGGCATCGACTGGAGCCGTGCCGGACCGCAGGGCCACGGCGGCCGTGCGGTCCATCGTCTTCCTGTACCGGGAGTTCGAGCGGGTCTGCCGCGACGAGGGGATCAGCATCCCGCAGTACCGGCTCCTGCTGTACCTGCGCCACGGTCCCAAGCGGGCGGGCGAGCTGGCCGCGCGGGCCGCCATCCAGCGGCCCACCCTGACCTCCCTGGTGGACGGGCTCGAGAAGGACGGCCGGCTCACCCGGGTCCAGGTCGAGGCGGATCGCCGCGGCGTGCGCCTCGAGCTGACGGGGACCGGCATGCAGGACATGCGCCGGGTGGAGGCGAAGCTGGCGGCGTTGATCGAGGGGCTCGCCGCCGGGGAGTCCGTGGACGCCATCCTCGATGGCTTCGCGAAGATGGGGCGCATCCTCGACGGCGAGGTGGAGAAGCGCCTGCAGGATTGAGGGGGTGCCACCGCGGTGCGAGTCCCGGTCGGTGCCGTTCGTGGAGGACCGGCATGGCTGAGCGCTTCGATCTGTTGATCCGGGGTGGGACCATCGTCGACGGCACCGGGGCCGAGGGCTACCGGGGCGACGTGGCGATCCGGGACGGTCGCATCGCGGCGCTCGGCGAGTCGCCGGGGGGCTCGCGCGCCGAAGCCGAGCAGGTGATCGATGCCGAGGGCCGCGTCGTGGCGCCCGGCTTCGTGGACATCCACACCCACTACGACGCCCAGCTCTTCTGGGATCGCATGCTCACCATCTCTCCCTGGCACGGGGTGACCTCGGTGGTGATCGGGAACTGTGGCTTCGGGATCGCACCCACCCGCCCGGCCCATCGCGACCTGATCCTGCGCACGCTCGAGAACGTCGAGGGCATGTCCCTCGACGCCCTGCGCGCGGGGGTGGGGGAGGACTGGGGCTTCGAGAGCTTTCCCGAGTACCTCGACGCCATCGACGCGCGGGGCACCGCCATCAACGTCGGCGCGCTGCTCGGCCACACGCCCCTGCGGATGTACGTGATGGGCGAGGAGGCGACCGAGCGCGAGGCGAGCAGGGACGAGGTCGCCACCATGCAGGCGATCGTGCGCGAGGCCATGGCAGCCGGCGCCCTGGGCTTCGCGACCTCCCAGTCACCGACCCACGTGGGCTACGAGGGGCGACCCGTTCCGAGTCGCGCCGCCAACGTCGAGGAGATCGCGAGTCTGGTCTCCTGTCTCGGGGAAGCCGACGCCGGCGTCGTGCAGGCGACCCTGGGTCGTGGCTTCTTCCTGGCGGAGTTCGAACGACTCGCGCGCGACACGGGTCGGCCGATCTCCTACACGGCACTGCTCGCCGGCATGCTGGGACCCGACGGGCATCGCGGGGTGCTCGAGCAGAGTCACGCCCTGCAACGAGAGGGTCTGGAGATCGTCCCCCAGGTCGCCTGTCGCCCGTTGATGTTCGAGTTCCAGTGGAAGGCGCCGTTCCCGTTCGAGAGCATGTCGCTCTTCAAGCGGGTCTCCCAGGCCGACGAGGCCGGGCGCCGGGCGATCTACGCGGACCCGGAGTTCCGCCGGGCCTTCCGGGAGCGGGGCGAGCAGGGCGGCATCGCGGGGCGCTGGTCCGACACGGTGGTATCCGAGTACGCGCCCGAC
>JANQSB010000279.1 GCA_028284295.1 Myxococcota bacterium
GGGTCGCACCGCTCGCCTCCCCAGCAGCTCCACCTGGTTGCCCCGTGCCCGCACCACGGCATAGGGGTCCGACCCGACGAAGGAGAAGCGAGCTCGTCCCGGCCCCGGAAGCGCGCTGTCGAGCCACCATGCCAAGCCGTCGCTCCGCAAGCCGCGCAGTGCGGCCAGCGGGTCCGGGAGCCGCGCGAGCTCGCGCACGTGCAGTGCCGTGACGAACGGGGCCTGGCTCGTGGGGCGGTCGCTCATCTCGAGGGCTCGGGATCGGGAAGGGGCGGGTGGGCGCGCGGAGTGCGCAAGCTACCGCACTCCCTCCCGCCAACCCATCCGGCCAGTCCATCCGGCAGCGCATCCGACAGCCCAGGGATCCGTTAAGCTCGCTTCGTGGATCGCGTCTGCTTCTACCACGCAGGCTGTCCCGACGGCTTCGGGGCCGCATGGGCGGTCCGCCGAGCCTGGGGCGCCGACGGCCGATACGTCGCTCGGCGACACGAGCACCGAAGCGATCCGGACTCGCTGCGGGATTCGCTGGTCGTGTTCGTGGACATCGCACCCGACAACGACGAGCTGCTGGCCCTGGCGCAGGTCGCCGAGCAGGTGGTCGTTCTCGACCACCACGTCACCGCCCGGGATCGCTACGAAGCGGATCCCGGCCTGTCGAACCGGATCGAAGAGCTCGGCCACGAGATCTGCTTCGACCTCACCCGCTCCGGTGCCGTCCTGGCCTGGACCTACTTCTCCCGGGATCCGGTCCCTCCCCTGCTCGAGTACGTCCAGGATCAGGACCTGTGGCAGTGGAAGCTCCCCGACTCGCGAGAGGTGAACGCGACCATCGGCGCCCACCCGCTCTCCTTCGATACCTGGGACGAGCTGACCGCACGCTCCGTGCGCTCCCTGGCGGACGAGGGACGCCCCATCGTCCGCTCGGAACGAGTGGAGATCGAGCGGCGTGCGCGCGCCGCTCACGCGATCGAGCTGGAGGGACGACTCGTCGCCGCCGTGAACTCGACCACGGTTCGAAGCTCGATCGGTCACGTCCTGGCCGAGCGCAAGGCCTACGGGATCGAGTGGGGCTGCGTCTATCGGATCGATGCCGACCGCGTCCACGCGACCTTGTACTCGATCGGTGACGTGGACGTCGCCACGGTGGCGGGGCGATACGGAGGCGGCGGACACCGGAACGCCGCGGGCTTCAGCGTACCCCTGGCGCGCTGGTTGAGCGAGATGGTCGAGCCCGCACGCGGACGCTGAGCAGCGTCGCGAACGACGCGGCTCAGACGGGCACCTCGAGCCAGCCCGAGTCGTCGGTCGCGTAAGGGAAGAGCATCACGACCGAGGTGCCGAGCGCCGGTGAGCTCTCCATCCGCAGCTCGCCGCCGAGCTCGCGCATCCAGCTCTCGGCCTCGGCGAAGTGCAGCGCGTGATGGGGATGGGCGGTGCTCAGGAAGGGTTGAGGACGACCGCGATGGAATATTCCGTCGGGATGCCCGCCCGAGTCGTGGATCTCGAGGAAGACCCAGTGTCCCGGCGGGAGCCCACGCCAGAGCTCCCCGCCGAAGATGGGTCCGTCGCTGCTCCCCAGGACGCCGGTCCAGAGCGTGAGGGTCCCCCAGCCGTCGCCCAGGCATTCGATCCCGTGGGCGATGCGGCGCGCGACCAGGGTCTCGATGCGAGTCGGGTCCACCAGCACCAGCGGCAGATGCGAGTCCAGGTCGAGGTCGAAGTCGGCCCGCTCGGGCAGTCGTGAGCGCTCGCGCTCCGCGACCCGGGCGGCCAGCGCGCTCAGGTCCACCTCGGCGAGGCGGGCACCCCGCTCGGCCAGGCGCCGTGCGCTGATGTCCGTCGCCGTGGCCATGAAGTCGCTGACCTGCCCGCGGGCGTCGAAGAGCGGCTCGACGCGCAGCTGGATCCAGAGCGGGTCGCGAGCCGGCGGGCTCAGGTGCAGCTCGATCTCGCAGGGACGCCCCTCGCGGAAACAGCGCGCGACGAAGTCCACGGCGC
>JANQSB010000299.1 GCA_028284295.1 Myxococcota bacterium
CCGCCGTCGGCGCCGCTGATCCGCCCGCCCGCCTCCTCGACGATCAGGTTGCCCGCAGCGACGTCCCATGCGTGCAGCTTGAGCTCCCAGTAGGCATCCAGACGCCCGGCCGCCACGTAGCAGAGGTCGAGGGCCGCACTGCCGTCGCGCCGGATCCCCCGTGCGGCCTTGAGCATCCTCGCGAAGCAGGCCGCGTTGTCGACGCTGCTGCGATGGACGTCGTACGCGAAGCCGGTCGCCACCAACGCGTGCCCGAGCTCGGTCTGTTCCGAAACGCGCAGACGGCGCTCGCCCAGCCAGGCCCCCCCGCCCCGGGTCGCGTGGAAGAGCTCGTCGAGCAGCGGGTCGTACACGACACCCACCTCGCGCGCGCCGGCTCGCTCCACGCCGATCGACACGCAGAAGCGCGGATAGCCGTGTGCGTAGTTGGTGGTTCCGTCGAGCGGGTCGATGACCCAGCGCCACTCGCAGTCCGGCCGGTCCTGGCCGTGGCCTTCCTCGGCGAGGATCGCGTCGTCGGGCCGTTCGGTCTGGATCGCCGCCACGATCGCCTTCTCGCATGCGAGATCGACCTCCGTCACCAGGTCGATGGTGGAGCTCTTGGTCGACACCGAGAGCGCGGTCTCGAAGCGCTCTCGCTGGATCCTCCCCGCTTCGCGCGCCGCCCGGGTCGCCAGCGCGGCCACCGCGGCTGTCTCTGCGTCGGCCATGCTAGGCGCCGTCCAGGCGGTAGAAGCGGCGCGCGTTGCGGGTGGTGATCTCGGCGATCTCGGCAAGCGGACGCTCGTGGATCGCGGCCAGGGCCTCGCCGACCCGCACCACCCAGGCGGGCTCGTTGCGCCGACCGCGATGCCCTTCCGGGGCCAGGAAGGGGGCGTCCGTCTCGATCAGGATCCGCTCGAGGGGCAGCGAGGCCGCCACCTCCCGCAGCTCTCCGGCCTTCTTGAAGGTCACGATGCCGGAGAAGGAGACGTCGAAGCGATGGTCCAGGGCCCGATGGGCGAACTCGCGGCTGCCCGTATAGCAGTGAAGGACGCCGGTGACCTCGCCGCGGCCCTCCGCGATCCAGATCTCGAGCAGCTCCTCGTAGGCTTCCGGTCCGTCGCCCCGGACGTGGATCGAGACGGGCAGGTCGCGTTCGCGTGCCAGCGCGACCTGCTCGGCGAAGACCGCGCGCTGCGCGTCGCGCGGCGAGTTCATGTAGTGATAGTCCAGACCGCACTCGCCGACCGCCACCACCGAGGGCTCTTCGAGCCAGCGCCCGAGCCGGGCACGTCCTTCGTCGTCGAGCAGGGACGCGTCGTGGGGGTGCACGCCCGCGGTTGCGAAGATGCCGTCGCGATCGCGCGCCAGCTCCACGGCGGCTCGCGAGCCTTCGACCCCGTAGCCGGACCCGATGGCGATCAGGGTCTCCACTCCAGCTTCGCGCGCGCGAGACAGGACCTCTTCGCGGTCCTCGTCGAAGCGGTCCGCCGTGACGTGGCAGTGACTGTCGAGCCACATGGCGTCAGGCCCCGCCTTCGGGCATCTCGACGCGTGGGAAGAGCGGTGCCCCCTTGTGGGTCTCGTTGCCTGGCGGAATGGCGCCCCAGGCAGCGTCGTCCGGCAGGCGCATCCCTTCGAGCGCGCCCTCGAGCCCCAGACGCTTCAGGATCTCGGCGGCGGTCTCGGGCAGGAAGGGCGAGAGCAAGAGCGCGGTGATGCGGAGCGCCTCGCAGCAGGTGTAGAGAGTGGTCGGCACGCTGTCGGCGCGCGCCGGGTCCTTGGCGGCCTTCCACGGCTCGCGCTGCTCGAGAAACTGATTCGTCGCGTCGACGGCGCGGAAGATCGCCTCCAGGGCGCGGTGGACCTCCATCGACTCGATGCACGCGTCCACCGAACGTTGCGCCTCGGCGAAGGCCTGGCGCACGGCCTGCTCGGGCTCGCCGCCTTCGCCGGCGGCGGGCACACGGCCGTCCGCGAAGCGTCCGGTCATGTTGAGGGTGCGGCTCACCAGGTTGCCGAGGTTGTTGGCCAGGTCGGCGTTGATGCGGGTGACGAGGGATTCCTCGGTGAAGTTCGCGTCGACTCCGAAGCTCATGCTGCGCAGCAGGTAGTAGCGGAACGCCTCGAAGCCGTACTGCTCGCGCATGATCAGCGGGTCGATCTTGTTCCCGAGGCTCTTCGAGACCTTGCGGCCGTCGACGTTCCAGTAGCCGTGCACGTTGAGGCGGTGCGGGGTGTCGAGCCCGATGGCGCGCAGCATGGTGGGCCAGAAGACGGCGTGGGGCTTCAGGATGTCCTTCGCGATCAGGTGCTCGCTGGCGCCCCAGAGCAGCTCGAAGTCCTCGCCGTCCGGATAGCCGATCGCGGTCAGGTAGTTGATGAGCGCGTCGAACCAGACATAGCAGACGTAGTTCTCGTCGAAGGGGAGCTCGATGCCCCAGTCGAGCCGGGCCTTGGGTCGCGAGATGCACAGGTCCCCGAGGCCGCTGTCCTCCTTCAGCATCGAGAGCACCTCGTTCCGGTAGCGCTCGGGACGGATGAAGTCGGGGTGTTCGGTGATGTACTGCGCGAGCCACTCGAAGTGCTCGCTCATCTTGAAGAAGTAGTTGCCCTCGCTGCGCCGCTCCGGCGGCCGTTCGTGGTCGCGGCAGAGTCCGTCCACGAGGTCGCGGTCGGTCAGGAAGCGCTCGCAGCCGACGCAGTAGTCCCCTTCGTACTCGCGGAACTCGATGTGGCCGTCGTCATGGACCCGCTGCAGGATCCGGCGCACCACCTCGCCGTGGTCCGCGTCGGTCGTCCGGATGAAGCGGTCGAAGCGGATTCCCAGCTCCTCCCAGGTCTTGCGAAAGCGGACCGAGAAGTACTCGGCCGTCGCCCGGGGGTCCTCGCCCCGCTCCCGGGCCACCTCGAGGATCTTCTCGCCGTGCTCGTCGCTGCCGGTGAGGAAGAAGGTGCGCTCGCCCCGCAGGCGGTGGTAGCGCGCCAGCGAGTCGGCCAGCACGGTCGTGTAGGTGTGGCCGATGTGGGCGTCGGCGTTGACGTAGTAGATCGGCGTCGTGACGTAGTAGGCGCGGGTCATGGTCGGCTCAGCGCGGCGGGTGGGACGAGACGGCGGACCTTACAGCGAACAGGGCACGCTCCGCGACCATCTGGGGATTGGCGTTGCGCTGGGCCAGCTCCTGCCGGCAGCGCTGGAGGGTCCGGAAGGCCTCGAGCTGCGGGTGGACCCGCCGGCCGGAGGCCGCGTCCCCATCGGAATCGGCAACGGCGTCCACCACGCGCTCCCGCAGCCACTCCGAGGAGGTCGCCAGCAGGGTCTGGACGCGTGCGGCCGCCACGGCCCGGGCGCCGCGGTACTCCTCGGCCCAGTCGAGCAGGCCCGGGGTGTCCTGGCCGGCGATGGCGTCGAGCCGCCGCGCGAGGGCCGCGACCTCTTCGTCTCCCTCGGGATCGCGAAGGTCGGGTCGCGGCGGAGCAGGGAAGGCCACCTTCTGACAGCGCGACCGGATGGTCGCGAGCAGGCCCGCGGCACTACTGGTGACCAGCACCAGGCAGGTGTCTTCCGGGGGCTCCTCGAGCAGGTGCAGGAGCGCGTTCTGCGCCTCCAGGTTCAGCCACTCGGCGTCCGCGATCACGGCCGCCCGCCAGCCGCGCTCGGTGGCGGCCAGCCGCAGTGCCTGCTGGACGGCCCGCACCTGGCCGATCCGGACGCGGGTGCCGTCCTCCCCCCGGTCGACCCAGTACAGATCGGCATGGTCCCCGACGTGCCGGTAGAGCGGGCCCGACTTGCCGGTGCCGTCGATGGCGATCGATTCGCCCTCCTCGTCCGGGCCGGCCGCGGAGAGCTGGCAGTCGCGACACTGCTCGCAGGGCCGGGGCGTCCCGGGCTCGGCTCGGCAGACCACGCCCCGGACGAAGCGCAGGGCGGCCTCCCGAGGCGCCTCCCCGCTGCCCGAGAGCAGGAACGAGGAGTGGACCCGCCCACTGGCCAGGGCGCGGTCGAGCAGTGCGCCGGGCTCGGAGCCGGCCCCGGGGCGGTCTCTGGAGCTCTGGGACGGGGCGGGAGGCGGCATGAGGCCGACCGTAGCAGCCGCCGGAGGCGACCTGCCGCCCCCCGGCGACGCAGAACGTCTCGCAAGCACTGGGTTTTTCGCCCCTTCTCAAGTTCGGCGGAGAGGTGCCGAAGAGGGGGGTGCGCGGCCGACGAGCCGTGTGGGTCTCCGGGGTTCGGAGATCCGAATCACCGAGTGACGACGTGAACGCTCCGATGGCAGGGCATTCACGGCAGAGACGATCTTCGACTTTCGGCGATCTTGGAGAAGGGAGACGGCATGGCGATCAGCAGCTTCGGGCGAGGCAAGGGCGAGAACGAGGGCGCGACTCCGGCACCCGTGGCGGCGCCGGCGGCCAGCGCGAACCTCACGGCCTTCATCGATCAGGGCTCGGAGTTCGAGGGCAAGCTGACCTTCAAGGACACCGTCCGCATCGACGGCACCTTCCAGGGCGAGATCACCAGCGAGAACACCCTGATCGTCGGCGAGACCGGCGTGATCGAGGCGACGATCCGCTCGAACACCGTCGTCGTCAGCGGCACCGTGGTCGGCAACATCGTCGCCGGGCGCCAGATCGTGCTGCACAAGAGTGCCAA
>JANQSB010000381.1 GCA_028284295.1 Myxococcota bacterium
CTCGCCGACGGCGCGCCGGCCGTGTGTCTGGGCGCGCAGCAGGGCGGCGGCCGCGCTCTCTTCGCTGGGCGATCGGTCGCTCATGTGGACCACTCCCCCGGCTTTCGGCTGTCCGGCAGCTTCGCGTCGCGGAAGAGCACGTCGCCGATGCGGATCAGTCCGTCGAGGTCGTGTACGTCGCGGGGCAGCTCGGGGATGCAGCCGAAGATCCGACCGTCGCGCGCGGTCTGCTCCGCAAGGGGTGCGGCACTTCGCTCGTCCTGCAGCACGAGCGAAGCGTATCGCTTCGCCAGCGTGATCGCCGTCTGTGCGGCCAGGCGGGGCTTCTCGAGCGGCTCTCCCGGGCTTCGGGACAGGGCCTCGGCCAGCGCATCGATGCTCGCGCTCTCGACGGGCTCACGCAGGAGGGTGTCGGGCACTCGCTCCCCGTCGGGCCACAGCCGCATGCGGTTCATGATCACCCCCTCGACGGGCACGCCGGTTCCGCGCATGTGACGCAGGAACTCGAAGGCCGAGCGTGCGGCCTGCGGGCTCGGTCCGGCGATGACCAGGAAGGCCGAGCGATCTCCGAGGAGCAGCCGTCGGACCCGCATCGCCCGGTCCTTGAAGCCCTCGGACATGCTCTCGATGGCCAGCAGGAACTCCGAGATGTCCTCGAGGAAGCCGACCCCCGAGATGCGCTCGATCACCTGCAGGACCCGCTGACTGGTGCGTTGGAAGATCTTGAAGCCGAAACGGCCGGCGGCCATCGCGGGGTGGACGAGGAGCTGCACCAGCCGACTGTCGAGGAACTCCACCAGGCGCTGGGGCGCTTCCAGGAAATCCAGCGCGTGCTGGGAGGGTGGTGTGTCGACCACGATCAGGTCGTGCTCCCCGCCCTCGGCGAGCTCGTAGACCTTCTCCATGGCCGCGTACTCGGCACTGCCGGCGAGCGCGTCGGAGACGTGCTGGTAGATGGGGTTCTCGAGGATCCGTGTCCGGACCTCCTCGTTCTCCGCGAAGCGGTTCACGAGACCGTCGAAGGTGCTCTTCATGTCGAGCATCACCGTCGCCAGCGCGCCTTCGCCCTCGATGCCGAGCTGCGCGCGCGTGGGGGCGTCCAGATGCTGGACCGCGCCGGGTGCATCCTTCGACGGCGGCGCGATGCCCAGCGCGTCACACAGGCGCCGGGCCGGGTCGATGGTCAGTGCCAGGACCCGTCGGCCGCAGCGGGCCGCCTCGACGGCGAGGGCGGCGGCGACCGTCGTCTTGCCGACGCCGCCGGTGCCGACGACGACCAGGATCCGTCGTTCGCGGAGGAGTCGGGACAGGTCCGGCCCGGGGTCGCGCAGGGCGCCAGCGCTCATGACGCGATGGTCCCGTCGAGCAGCGGCTCGGCAAAGGCCGCCAGCGCGTCGGCCCCGCTCACGCCGCCCGCGCAGTACGGCAGGACCACCAGCGGCTGGCCGCAGTCGCGGCGGATCTGCTCCACGTAGCCGGCGTTGAGCTCGTGGCGCGCCCGGAGGTAGCCCGCACAGGTGGCCAGGACCGGTGGTGCGGGCAGTGCTACGGGACTGCCGTCCGTCGGGATCTCGCGCAGGCGCCGATCGAGATCCCCGGGGACGCCCGGCGG
>JANQSB010000384.1 GCA_028284295.1 Myxococcota bacterium
GACCGCCGCGACCATCGCGGGAGTCACCGAAGACCTCGAGGGGATGCAGTTCAACACGGCGATCTCGAAGCTGATGGTGATGGTGCGCGACATCGCCAAGGACGCACCGCTGCCCGAGAACGCCGCGCGCGCCTTCGTGCTGCTGCTCTCCCCCTTCGCCCCCCACCTGGGCGAGGAGCTGTGGCGTCAGCTCGGCAACAGCGACACGCTCGCCTACGAGCCCTGGCCGGAGGCCGACGCGTCGCTGCTCGTCCGGAACACCGTCGTGCTGGCGATCCAGGTGAACGGGAAGCGGCGAGGCGAGATCGAGGCTCCGGCCGACGCCACGCGGGAGGCCATCACCGAGCTCGCGCTCGCCTCGGAGAGCGTGCAGCGGCACCTGCAGGGCCGCGAGCCCCGCAAGGTGATCGTGGTGCCAGGCCGACTCGTCAACGTCGTCGGCTGACCCGGGCGCGAGCGACGATCTCTGCGAAGGCTGGCGGGCGGGGAATGCGCTCCCGCCCGCCAGCATCCTCGCGGGGCGTCACAGCTCGTCGGGCGCCGTGCAGCGAGGCGGGCCGGCGTCGTTCGGGACCCGCCGATCGACGAGACGAAGGAGGGAGGGCTCGGTAGACCTTCCACACCGGAGCTTCGGAACCGCCGCCCCCACTCCGTCTCTCGATTCGTGCGTGGCGGTACGAAGCGGAAAGGTTGCAGATCGATGCAGCCAGCCCGGGCTGGCCGGTCGTCCCAGTCGACTAGCGGGGGTGGACCCCGCGAATCAACGGCGATAGCGGTAGTCCCGGTCCGACGGCTCGAGGCGGGAGCTCTCCGGCGAGATCCGCCAGCGTCGCACCCGGATCAGCAGCTCCGTCAGCTCCGGGTGCTTCTCGAACAGCTGCGCGGCCAGTCCATCGGGTGGCAGCAGCCTCCCGAATCGCGCCCGGGCCTCGGCGTACTCCCGCAGCAGCGCGTACGAGGACACGGGGACGGCGTTCCAGTCGGGCTCCGCATCCGGACCCGCGAGGGCCGCCGCGCGTACGTTCAGCTTCAGGTTCGGAACGCTGTACATCGCGAAGCCGAAGAAGGCCCACGGGTCGAGCTCGAGGTTTCGCGCGAGTGCATGGTGGGCGAGCGGCCACAGCAGCACCGCGACCAGGAGTCCCGTCGCGACCCGGATTCGCAGCGGACCGCTCAACTGAAGAACCAGCGGGGCAGCAGGCCGAAGCTGGTGGCGAGCAGCACCCCGAGACCCGCGAAGCCCCAGGGTCGCGCGCGCGAGAGCCAGGCGGGAGGCCCGAACGAGAGCGCCAGGGCCGCCATGATGCCGCCGAAGAACAGCTCGCGCGCCGCAGCCTCGATCGCCACGAAGTAGGCCAGGGTGCACGCCACCGCGAGCCGTCGCATCCCGGGAAGCAGCAGCATCGCCGGAAGCACGAGCTCGGCGAGATAGGCGAGGTTCGAGAAGACCGCGAAGGCGAGGGAGTCGACCCGGAAGGGACCCGCGCCTTCGCGGATCCCCAGGCTCCGGAGCCGCTCGAACTCCGCTGCGGGCATCAGCGGCTCCAGCACCATCGCGAAGCGATCGTTCTGGGTGATCGTGTAGGCCAGGAACTCTCCGTCGAAGTAGTGGCCGTAGAGGAGCTTCTGCAGCCCGGCGTGGAAGAGCCCTCCCACCAGAAGCCAGCGCAGCGCCGCCGTCAGCCAGACCACCTCCTCGTCGCGGTCCTCGCGCAGCAGGATCAGCAGGGCGAGCAGGACGAGCTGGAAGTACTGGTGGTTGGGATTGGCCGGGAACTGCGAGGCGAAGTCGATGGCCACCACCGCGGCCGTCAGCCCGGTCGCCACGAGCCCGAGGCCGGGCCGCCAGACCATCGCGGCGGCGATCGTCGCGACGCCGGCCAGGGCGACGGCCAGGCCGGTGCCCGCCACTCCCCCGAGGCGCACGCTGCGCTCCCAGGCCTCGACGGCGATCAGGGCCAGCAGGAAGCTGCGCAGGACGGCCGTCTTGGTGCGGGCCGCGGCCGGGTCGTCGATGCCGACCCGTGCCAGCCACCCGGGACGGATCACCGCCGTCGGGCTCCGCTTCGCGCCTCTCCGTCCGGGATCAGAGGCTCGCCCAGCTCAGGTCGACGAGCATCGCCAGGAAGAGCGCGAACAGGTAGGCGAGGGACACGCGGAACATGGCCTGGGCAGACTCGTCATCGCGCAGCTGCAGGACGCGAACGGCCGACCACACGAACCAGGCGTTCATCGCCAGGGCGACCGCCCCGTACACCATACCCAGCAGACCGAGCGCGACGGGCGCCAGGGTCACGGGCACCAGGCCGAGCGTGTACCACAGCATCCGCCAGCGGGTCGGCTGATCGCCGATCACGCTCGGCAGCATGGGGATGCCGGCCGCCTCGTAGTCTGCCTTGCGGTAGAGCGCGATTGCCCACACGTGCGGCGGTTGCCAGAAGAAGACGACCCCGAAGAGCAGCAGTCCGGCCGGGCCGATCTGACCGTTGACGGCCACGTCCGCGATCAGCGGCGCCGCCGCGCCGGCGGCCCCGCCGATGACCGCGTTCCAGGCCGAGCGCGGCTTCAGCCAGACGGTGTAGACGAACACGTAGAAGAGGATGCTGGCGACGCCGACCCCGGCCGCGGGGACACCCGAGATGGCGTAGAGGAGTGCGGTCGAGCTCAGCGCCAGGACCAGACCGAAGACGAGCGCGGCGCGTGGCGAGATGCGGCCCGCCGGAAGGGGGCGCTCGCGGGTCCGCTCCATCACCGAGTCGATGTCGCGCTCGATGTAGGCGTTCAGGGTGTTGGCCGACGAGGCGGCCAGCGCGATGCCGAGCAGGGTCAACGCCACGAAGCCCGCCGACGGCCAACCACCGGCCGCCATGCCCATGACGGGCAGACCGGTGAACAGGACCATGGGAAGCAAGCGGGGCTTCGTCAGGTCCAGGAAGTTGCGGGCGGTTTCGAATGTCGTGGTGGACATCGTGCGATGCGGGCTCGGAGCGGGGCTTCGACGGGGCCCGGAGGGCCCCGTGCTGGGCGATTGGGTGCTGTGGCGGAGGGAGCCGCCCCTAGGGGCGAACTCGGCGCGGCATAGGATCGCACAGCGAGAGTAGCCGGTCGACTTTCCGACCCCACCTCGCAGCCGTTACCGTGGGCTGGACCGTGACCGTCTCCGAATCGGGCAAGCGCACGCGGCTGCTCGGGCGCCTGGTGGCATGGCTCCTGCGCGGGCTGGGGGCCACCTGGCGGGTGCGGATCGACGGCCCCGACCCCCTGCACCCGGGACACGAACCCGTGGTCGCCGCCTTCTGGCACCGCAACGTCCTGATCGCCTCCTGGCTGTACCGGGACCGGGGCTTCAGCGTGGCCGTAAGCCGCAGTCGGGACGGCGACAGGATCGATGCCCTGCTCCGAGCGCTCGGCTACCGACAGACCGCGCGCGGCTCGAGCAGCCGGGGTGGAGCCGCCGCACTCCACGAGCTGGTGAAGCTGGTGCGCGCCGGGACGACGGTCTCCATCCAGCCGGACGGGCCCCAGGGTCCGGCGCGGGTGTCGAAGGACGGGGTGCTCACCCTCGCGAGGCTGACCGGACGGCCAGTCACTCCGGTCGGGT
>JANQSB010000425.1 GCA_028284295.1 Myxococcota bacterium
TCGCCGGCATCACGAAGGACGCGCGCATCGCCAAGAAGTCGCTGGACGACTTCCGGGCGGTGATGGCGGTGCACGTGCACGGCACCTTCCTGTTCACCCGCGAGGTCGCCGCCCAGCACTGGCACCCGCTCTTCAAGGCCAATGGCAACGAGCCGCTCTCCGACGGCGCCAACCGCTTCATCGTCAACTTCTCGTCGGTGAGCGCGCGCAACGGCAACATCGGTCAGATCGACTACACGGCCGCGAAGGGCGCCATCGAGTCGATGACCAAGACGACGGCCCGCGAGTTCGCGAGCTATCGCGCGCGCGTGAACGCCATCGCGCCCGGACCCGTCGACACGCCCATGCTGGAGGCCGTCGGAGAGGCCGGCATCGACGCCATGGCTCGCGCCACCCTCACGGGCTTCGTCGCGAAGCCCGAGCAGATGGCCGCGGTGATCTGCGCGCTGGCCGACCCGAAGATCTCCGCCTACATCACCGGCGAGGTCCTGCAGGTGAACGGCGGGCTCCGCCTGGACTGAGCCGGCGCTAGCCCGTGGGATCGGCGCCGCGCACCCACTGGCGGGTCACCGCGGCCACCCGGGCGCCGTGGCGCACGCCCGTCTCCCGGTCGCCCGGCTGCAGCACCGGCATGTCGCCCGCATAGTCGGGCTGCGCGCCGGCGCCCAGGTAGAGGCTCAGCCGATTGATGCCTTCGGCGTTGAGCGGGCTCTCGTCGAGACCGACCCAGATCATGCCGTGCTGCATGGCGTGCACCACCAGGCTCGACAGGCAGTGCAGCTTGTCGCCACTGGGCGTGCTCGAAACCGTGAAGCCCGCGGCGACCTTGCCGCTCCAGGCGCGCGCGTACCAGCGCTGGAGGGTCGCATCGAGGAAGGCCTTCATGGGACCGGACACGTCGCCCATGAAGGTCGGGCAACCGAAGACGATGGCATCGGCCGCGTCGAGGGCCTCGAGCTGGGGCTCGTTGTCGTATGAACCCTCGACGATCCTGCGGCGGTCGACCTCGTGGAGGACCGCGTCGACGCCCTCGATGGAGCCGGCGCCCTCGCACACGCCCTCCGCGAGGATGCGGGTGGTGCCCTCGTCCGAGTGGTAGACCACTGCCAGCTTCACCACCGTCGCGTCCTCCCTCGAGCCCGTTCGCGAGCCGCTCAGCCGCCGAAGGTATCTCCCCCGGCCTCGAGCCACGCCAGCTCCTCGTCGGTCGACTCGCGTCCCAGCACCCGGTTTCGATGCGGGAAGCGCCCGAAGCGGTCGACGACCTCGCGATGTCGCTCGGCATAGGAGAGGAAGCCCTCGAAGTGGGGCCGCCAGTCGCCCTCCACCCGCGCCAGCAGGCCGCGAAAGAGCTCCACGCAGCGCGCCTGCAGGCCCCGGTCCTCGGCGTGCTCGAGGGGCAGGTAGCCGAAGACGGAGAACACCGGCGACAGCTCGCGATCGCCTCCGGCGTCGAGCCAGGCGAGGCAGACCTCGAGCGCGCGCGCGTCGCAGGCGAAGGCCCCGGGCTCGCCGCGTCGCAGGTTGCGGGGCAGCTGGTCGAGCACGATCAGCAGCGCGACCGCGTGCCGCGGGTCCTGCTGCCAGCCGTCCAGCTCGCCGCGCAGGGCGCGGTCCGGCAGGGACCCGAAGCGAGCGCGGATCTCCGCGTCCTGCTCGGGGGTCGACGAGAACCAGCGCGGGACCCGGGCGCCGAGCTCGGCCGGGTCCGAGGCGGATGCGCCGAACCAGAACGCGAGCAACGACTCCGGTTGGATCTCGTGCGGCTCCATGACCGGCCGGGCAGCCTCCTGCCGTTGCCGGCCTGCAACCGACCGGCAGCCGGGCAGCATAGGATCGGAACGAAGAGCGGCCCAACCGACCCTGAAACGGGGTTTCGCGCAGTTGCCATCCCGGCGCCCTCCGGCTGACACCCGGGGTGTCGAAGCTCCTGGTGTCCGGAGACCGATCCTCGAGCACCCCCGAGCACACCGGACCTCCACCCCCGGATCCCCCCGAGCACAGCGAGGGAGCCGACCGCATGTCGGAGATCCACTGGACCAGCGACGGACTGCGGGTTCGCTGCGGCGAGCAGGGATTCGCGGTCATCGGGCCGGACTTCCATGTCTGGGACGAGCGCCTGCCGGCCGCCCTGGAGAGCGCCCGGCTGCTGCGGCGGCCCCGCGCGCATCGCGCGGGAACCGACCCCGAGCCTCGAGTGATCGGGAGGCCGCCGTGCGCATCGCAATCCTGACCGAGGTCTTCCTTCCCAAGGTCGACGGCATCACCAACCGGCTGCGCAACACGATCCGCGAGCTGCGCGCGCAGGGTCACGAGGTGCTGGTGCTGGCACCGGACTCGCCGCTGCGCGACTACGCGGGGGCGGAGATCGTGTCGGTCCCCGGCCTGCCGTTCCCCCCCTATCCCGGGCTGCGCCTCGCCCTGCCCGAGCCGCGAATCGGCTGGGCGCTGCGCCGCTTCCGGCCGGACGTGGTGCACGCGGTGGGACCGGCGGTGCTCGGGGTCTGGGGGATGCTGGCGGCCCGGGCCCTGGCGCTGCCGATCGTGGCCTCGTATCACACCGACCTGCCCAACTACGCGGAACGACACGGGCTCGGCTTCGTCAAGCCGTTGGTCTGGCCCCTGATCCGCTGGGTCCACAACCTGGCGGACTACAACCTGACGCCTTCGACGGTGACCCGCGACGAGCTGCGGGCGCACGGGGTCGAAGACGTGGGGATCTGGCGCGGTGGCGTCGACTGCGACCGCTTCCACCCGAGGCGACGCTCCCTCGAGATGCGGATGCGCCTGACCGGCGGCCACGCCGACCGGCCCGTCGTCCTCTACGCGGGACGGCTCTCACCGGAGAAGAACCTGGACGTCCTGCGCCTCGTCCACGAGGCCGCCCCCCAGGCCCATCTCGCCTTCGTGGGCGACGGGCCGGCGCGAGCCGATCTCGAGCGCGGCTTCGCGAGCCTGCCCGCGACCTTCACGGGCTTCCTGCACGGAGAGGAGCTGGCGGCCGCGTTCGCGAGTGCCGACCTCTTCTTCATGCCTTCCACCACCGAGACCCTGGGCTTCGTGGTGCTGGAAGCGGCGGCGGCAGGCGTTCCGGCCGTGGCCGCCCAGGCCGGCGGCCTGCCCGATCTGGTGCGCCACTACGAGAACGGGCTGCTCTACGACCCGGCATCGCCCATCGACGGGGCGAAGGCCGCGGCGGAGCTCCTCGGCCAGGACGGCCTGCGCGGCGAGCTGGCCCTTCGGGCGCGGCGGGACGCGGAGGGCTGCGACTGGGAGAGCGAGACCCGCGGCCTGGTGCGCTCCTACCAGAAGGGGATCTGCTCCCACGCCCACACCGGAATCGGCGGCCGCATCCATCGCCGGCTGCTGCGCCCCGGCCTC
Source organism: Myxococcota bacterium (assembly GCA_028284295.1). Classification (GTDB taxonomy): domain Bacteria; phylum Myxococcota_A; class UBA9160; order UBA9160; family UBA4427; genus JAJDAN01. Next base: position 3,382 of record JANQSB010000425.1, read on the forward strand.
AGCGCCTGAGCGGACGGGGCACCGTCAGGTCCGGAGCTCTGCCACCACGTCCGCCCACTGCTCCGGGTCCGGCGCCCGGTTGTGGGTGAGGCTGACGGCGTCGGCGATGCCGTCGAGTCGCTCGCGCAGCCGCGCGGCGATCTCCGTGCGCTCGCCCACGACGGCGATCGTCTCCAGCACCTCGTCCGAGACGAGCCCCGCCATGTCGTCCCAGCGGCCCTGCTTCGACAGGCGATTGAGCTCGACGTGGAGCTCCCCCCAGCCATGGCAGTCGAGGGTCGAGCGGTACGCGGGCGTCGAGCCGTAGAAGGCGAGCTGCTTGCGGGCCGCCTCGCGAACCCGGGCGAAGTCCTCTTCGCGCGAAGCGGTGACCACCAGGGTGGGGCAGATGACGTCGAAGTCGTCCAGGCTGCGGCCCCGGCGCTCGAGCCCGCGCGAGAGGGCGGGCAACACGTTCTCCTTCAGCGACGCCCGGCTCTGGAAGGGGTGGGCGAGGAAGCCGTCCGCCACCTCACCGGCTGCCATCGTCATCCGCGGTCCGAAGCCGCCCATGTAGACGGGCGGTGGGCCGAAGGGGCTGGGACCCGGGTCGAAGGCCGGAATCATGAGCGTGTGCCGGTAGAACTCGCCGCGGAAGTCGAGTGGGGCCCGACCCTCGAAGGTCTCGAAGATGGCGCGCAGCGCCAGCACCAGCTCGCGCATGCGGGCCGCCGGACGCGACCACGGCATGCTGAAGCGGTTCTCGATGTGGGGGCGCACCTGGGACCCGAGCCCCAGCAGGAAGCGACCGCCGCTGATCCACTGCATCCCCCAGGCGAGGTTCGCGAGGTTCATCGGGTTGCGCGCGAAGGCGATGGCGACGGCCGTTCCCAGCTGGAGGGTCCGGGTGTGCTCGGCGGCGAGCACCAGCGGCAGGAAGGGGTCGTGCTTCGCCTCGAAGCTGAAGGCGCCGTCGTAGCCGATCTCCTCGAGGCGACGAAAGCCTTCCCGGGCGTCGCGGGGGTCTTCCAGAGGCGCCGTGGTGTAGACCCGGAGCCCCGGGCTCACCGCTCGCTCACTTCACGTGGGCGCCGGCGGTGACGGGCAGGGCCACGCCCGTGAGCGTGTCCGCCTGGCACAGGTAGACGACGGCCTCGCCGATGTGCGAGGGCTCGACCGACAGCCCGAGCGGCGCGCGGTCGGACGCGACCTTCGTCCACAGGGCGTCCGCCTTGGCGTCGTCCTCGATTCCGGTGTGCTGTTTGAGCAGGCCGAGGGTCATCTCGGACCGGACGCCGTCGGGGCAGACGCAGTTGACGCGCACGCCATGGGGCGCGACCTCGGCGGCCAGCGACTCGGTGAAGCCCACCACCGCGAACTTGCTGGCCGAGTAGTGGGCCATGGTGGCCGAGCCCCGCAGACCCGTGATGGAGGCCATGTTGACGATCGAGCCCAGCTCCTGCTCCACCAGATGCGGCAGGGCCGCCTTGCAGGTGAGGAAGGTGCCGGTCGCGTTGACGCGCAGCACCCGCTCCCACTCTGCGAGCTCGAGCTCGAGGACCGGGATGGTGCTCTGGACGCCGGCGTTGGCGACCACGATGTGCAGCCCGCCCAGCTTCTCGACCGCGCTCTGCATCAGCGACGCGCAGTCCGCCGGGTCCGTCACGTCGCAGCGCATCGCGATGGCACGCCTTCCGGCGGCCTCCACGGCCTTCACGGTCTCGGTCGCCTCGCTGCCGATCCGGGGGTCGTCGAGCCGATCCCCGATCATCACGTCGGCGCCGGCCTTCGCGAGAGCGGCTGCGATGCCGCGTCCGATGCCCCGCGCGCCGCCCGTGACGACTGCGACCCTTCCTTCGATGTCCATGTCCTGCCTGCTCCCGAGTCGATCGAGCGGGTATTCTACGCCGGAATCGCCGGGCCCGGACGGGACCCGGGAGCCCCGCCTCGGAGGGAGCCCCGCATGGAAGTGAACGTCGTTCCTTCGTCGAGCCCCGTCGATGCGACCCCCGCGGCCGTGGCCCGTGAGTTCCGCGAGCTGCTCGAACGGGGCTTCCGGATGAGGCCGGCCGGCAGTGCCCGGGAGAACCCCGAGCGGGAGCTCGCGCGCTACCGCCCCCGCTACGCGGTCGACCTCTTCGACACCCGCTACTACCTGACGGGCGTCCGGCAGAACCCGGACATCCGCTTCTTCGTGGCCTGGGTGCGACGGGGACGCGAGCGGTCCCTGTACCCGCGCATCTTCTACAAGGACGTCTCGCTGGTCTGGCGATCCGCCTCGCACTTCGTCCGTTCAGAGAACGAGAACTGGATCGGCAAGGGCGAGCTGCACAGCGAGATCGTGGGAGGCGAGGAGATCGAGAGCTCGGCGGAGGAGACCACCGACCTGCCGCTCGAGATCCAGAGCGCCCTCGAGGAGCTGCTGCGACGGAGCGGGCGGATCCCGCGCGACGATCGCGCGGTCGAACGCATCCTGCGTCGCGGCCCGGACGATCGCATCGGCGCCTACGCGGACTTCTGTGCGCCCCGCCGCCGGGCCCGGGAGGACCCCGCCCAGGTGGTGAACCGCGGCCGCCGGATCGCGCGCTTCACACGACCGGGAGATCCCCGCTCGCTGGTCATCACCCGGGGCTACGAGCCGGACTTCCGCGGCGGCATCCTCGAGCGCGCCAGCTCGCAGAGCCGGCTCTACGGTGGCCGACTGCGCCGCTTCCGCATCGTCTCGCGGAACCGGCGCGTCCAGTACCTGTTCATGGCCGGCCCGCGACAGGTCTGGATCGTCCCACCCCAGGCCACCTCGCGGAACATCACCTCGTACGGCGTGCGGGCCATCGACGTGCCCCACGACGAGGACCTGTGCGTTCCCGGCTACGAGTACCACTTCCTCGACGACAGCGTGGATCCGCCGGAATGGGTGAGCCAGATCCCGGAAGGCTTCGCGGGCCCACCCAGCCCTCTCGACCCGGAGCGCTGCAACGCGTCGCCCTGGATCGACCAGCTGCCCGTGGTCCAGCGCTTCCGCCGCGAGGTGCTGGGACAGAAGGCGCGCAAGCAGACCCGGAAGAAGGCCCGGGCGCCGAAGGGCCGCCGGCGTTAGCCTCGCGGGTCCGTGACCGATCTCGAGCAGCTGAACCGCGACTGGCTCTCCGCCTGGGCCGCACAGGACGCCGAACGACTGGCCGCGTTCTACGCGGCGGACTGCCGCTTCTT
>JANQSB010000448.1 GCA_028284295.1 Myxococcota bacterium
CTCCCGGATCCGGGTCGTGACAGCGCACCGCCACGTAGAGGTTGTCCTCGTCCGTGAGCACGCGCACCTCGGTGCGCCGATGTGGGCCGACGCCATCCCGATCGGGCCCTTCACCCAGGTCACCCCGGTCCAGGGAGTCGAACCCAGTCGGCGCACCGAGGTGCGCGTGCTCACGGACGAGGACAACCTCTACGTGGCGGTGCGCTGTCACGACCCGGATCCGGGAGCGATCATCGCGCGCAACATGCAGCGCGACGGCAACCTCGACAACGAGGATCGCTTCACGCTGGTGGTCGACACCTTCCACGACCGTCGCAACGGCTATCGCTTCGAGACCAACGCGCTCGGTCTGCGCCAGGACGGACTCATCGAGGAGACCCGGGTGGCCCTCGAGTGGGACGGAATCTGGAACGTTCGCACCCGCATCGACGAGAAGGGCTGGACGGCGGAGTTCGTGATTCCCTACCGGACCCTGAACTTCGCCGAAGGGCGCGACGTCTGGGGCGTCAACTTCTCGCGGGGCATTCGCGGACCCGAGGAGGAGGTGCGCTGGGCCGACCCGGTGCAGGACCGCAACGTCGCCAACCTGGGCCGGGCGGGGGTGCTTCACGGGCTCGCGCGGGCCCGCCAGGGGCTCGGGATCGACATCGTCCCGTCGACGACGGTGCGACGGGTCGACGACAACCGGCGCCTCGAGGGCGAGAGCCAGAGCCGCCACTACACGCGGATCACGCCCAGCCTGGACGTCCGCTACAAGCTCACGCCCTCCCTCACGGCGACCGGAACCGCGAACACCGATTTCGGTCAGACGCCGGTCGATGACGTCCAGGTCAACCTGGGCCGCTCGGCGGTCTTCTTTCCCGAGAAGCGCGAGTTCTTCCTGCAGGATCTCGGCATCTTCGATTTCGGCAACATCCGGGTGGACGCCCAGCCCTTCTTCTCGCGTCGGATCGGGCTCACCAGCGACGGAGAACCGGTCTCGATTCGAGGCGGCGGAAAGCTGTCGGGGCGCCAGGGCCCACTCAACCTGGGCGCGCTCGTCGTCCACCAGAAGAGCCAGAACCGCGAGGACGAAGACGACGACATCGACGACAAGACCGTGGCGGCCGCACGCCTCAAGCTGAACGTCGGCTCGGAGTCGAACATCGGCTTGATCGCCACCTACGGAGATCCCCAGAAGGACCAGGACAACTGGCTGGTCGGAGCCGACGCCACCTACCGGACCACCCGTCTCTTCGGCGACAAGGTCTTCCAGGCGACCGCCTGGTACCAGCGCAGCTCGATCTTCAACGACGACGGCCAGGGATGTCTGGACCGGAAGGACCAGCCGAAGGACTGCGACGCGCAGAACGCCCACGGCTTCGAGCTCCTGTACCCGAACGACCGCATCAACTGGAACTTCCTCTACCAGGACATCCAGGAGGACTTCCGGCCGGGGCTGGGCTTCGTGCGGCGCGAGGACACGCGCCGGGCCCGGGGCAACTTCCGCTACCGCTGGCGGCCCGAGACCGAGATCCAGACGGTCGACACCGGCTTCTTCGGCTACGTGCTGATGGAGAGCGACCGCCCGGAGATCGTCACCGAGGTCGGATACCGGCTGAACGCGATCGAGATCCAGAATCGGATCGGCGACAGGATCGGCGCCTGGGGCCTGGTCGAGTACCAGCGCGAGGACGGCGATCGCAACGTCTTCGACAACGTGGTGCTGCGGGACGGCAAGTACGTCTTCGGGACGGGCGGCGTCTTCGCGGAGGCCTCCGCGAACCGCGAGCTCTCCGGCCGCATCGAGGTCACGGGCGGCAACTACTACGACGGCTACCGCGTGACCTTCGCGCCCCGGGTGGAGTGGCGGCCGATCCGCCAGCTGCTCTTCGCGGCCAGCTATTCCCATCGCCGCCATTGGGGCCTCGACCGGTCGCCCGACAGCACGACCTGCAATCAGGACTCCGACACGGTAGCCGTGCGCTGCGGCGACAGCTTCACGGTGCGGATCGCCACGGCGCGCTTCGAGGTCCAGCTGTCGCCCGATCTCAGCTGGAGCAACCTCGCCCAGTACGACAACGACAGCGACGAGATGGCCTTCCAGAGCCGTGTCCGATGGACGATCACCCCCGGCAGCGACCTCTTCGTGATCCTCAACCAGGGCTTCCTGGCGGAGAGCGACACCCTGAAGCCGGGGCGCACCGAGCCGCTGGTCAAGCTGACCTGGACCTTCCGCTTCTAGGCGGATGGCACCGGGCGACCGGGTCTCGCGGCCCGACGATGCGGTACGCTCGGCGGTCGCCCGGCTCGTCGCCTGCGGGTCGGTCCAAGGGGGGAACGCGTGTCCGAAGACAATCCGCTGCTCGTCGAGTCGGAGCTACCGGACTGGCCGCGGATCGAGCCCGCGCACGTCGAGCCGGCGATCCGGACGGTCCTGGCGCGGCTGGAAGAAGAGCTATCACGGCTCGAGTCCGAGCTGCAAGGCCAGGCGAGCCCGGGTTGGGAAGACGTCGCCGTGCCCCTCGAGCGGATCGGCGAGCGACTGGGTCGCCCCTGGTCCGCGGTTCGCCACCTGATGGGCGTGCGGAACAGCGAGGCCCTGCGCGACGCGCACCTGGCGGTGCAGGGCGAGGTGGTCGCCTTCGGGCTGCGGATGGGGCAGAGCCCGGCCGTGCATGCGGCGCTCGGGGCGCTGCGATCGGGGCCGGCCTGGGCCGGACTGGATCCGGCCCAGCGCCGCATCGTGGAGTCGCTGCTGCGCGAGGCCGAGCACGCCGGCGTCGGACTCCAGGGGGCGGAGCGCGATCGCTTCAACGCCGTCCAGGCGGAGCTCGCCGAGCTGGGGACCACCTTCATGAACCACGTGCTGGACGCCACGAAGGCGTTCGCTCTGACGCTGCGCGACCCCGAAGAGGTCGCGGGTCTGCCGGAGACGGCGCTCCAGCTGGCCGCCCAGTCGGCGCGGGAGGCCGGAGAGGAGGGCGCGTCGGCCGAAGCGGGGCCGTGGCGGATCACCCTGGACCTGCCGAGCTTCCGTCCCTTCATGGAGCACGCCCGCCGCCGCGATCTCCGCGAGTCCCTGTACCGGGCGTACGTCCTGCGCGCCGGCTCGGGCGAACTCGACAACGCGCCGCTCATCGGGAAGATCCTCGCGCTGCGCGCCGAGCAGGCGAAGCTGCTCGGGTACGAGAGCTACGCGGCCCTGAGCCTGTCCTCGAAGATGGCCCCGGACGTCGCCGCCGTCGAGGAGCTGCTCGAGCAGCTGCGCGGCGTCTCCTACGATGCCGCGCGCCGCGAGCTCGACGAGCTGTCGGCCTTCGCGGCCGCGCATCCGGAGTTCCCGCAGTCGGAGCCCCTCGCCCTGTGGGACGTCTCGTTCTGGGCGGAGCGCCTGCGCGAGGAACGCTACGCCTACAGCGAGGAAGAGCTTCGGCCCTGGTTCCCACTGCCGCGCGTGCTCGAGGGGCTCTTCGAGCTCGCCGAGCGTCTCTTCGGAGTCCGGGTGGCGGCGGCGGACGGCGAAGCCCCGGTCTGGCACGACGACGTCCGCTTCTTTCGCGTCCGGGACGAGGACGACGGTCTCGTCGCGAGCTTCTATCTCGACCCGTACAGCCGGCCGGGTGAGAAGAACGGCGGCGCCTGGATGGACGAGTGCGTCGGCCGCACCCGTCTGGTGACGGGACCGGAGGGCGGTCCCCGCCTTCCGGTGGCCCACGTCGTGTGCAATCAGGCTCCCCCCGTCGACGGCCGGCCTTCGTGCATGAGCTTCCAGGAGGTCGAGACCCTCTTCCACGAGTTCGGACACGCGCTCCAGCACATGCTGACGCGGGTCGACTACGGGCTCGCGTCGGGGATCCGCAACGTCGAATGGGACGCGGTCGAGCTGCCGAGCCAGTTCATGGAGAACTGGTGCTACGACGCACGGAGCGTGCGCCGGATCAGCGCCCACGTGGAGACGGGCGAGCCCCTGCCCGACGCGCTCTTCGAGAAGATCGACGCGGCCCGGACCTACCGGGCCGGAAGCGACATGCTGCGTCAGCTCTACTTCGGCTTCACGGACCTGGAGCTGCACGCGCGCTTCGACCCCGAAAGCGGCCGGTCCGCCTTCGACGTCCAGCAGCAGGTCGCGGAGCGCACCACGGTGCTTCCGCCCCTGCCCGAGGACCGCTTCCTGTGCAGCTTCTCCCACATCTTCGCCGGCGGCTACGCCGCGGGCTACTACAGCTACAAGTGGGCGGAGGTACTGTCGGCGGACGCCTTCGGCGCGTTCGAGGAGGCGGGCCTCGGCTCCGAGGAGGCGGTGCGGGACACCGGGCGGCGCTTCCGGGAGACCGTGCTGGCCCTGGGAGGCAGCGTGCATCCCATGGAGGTCTTCGAGCGCTTCCGGGGACGCGCCCCGACGCCCGAGGCGCTGCTTCGACACGCCGGGCTCGAGGGCGCCTCGGCGTGAGCCCGCCGTCCTCGGATCGCTACCAGAGGATCTACCGGGTGGTGCGCCGGATCCCGCGCGGGCGGGTCGCCACCTATGGACAGGTCGCCGAGCTGGCCGACCTGCCGGGCTGCGCGCGGCAGGTCGGCTACGCGCTGCACGCCCTGCGCGACGACGGCCCCCTGGTTCCCTGGCAGCGTGTGGTGAACGCGCGGGGCGAGATCAGTCGGCGCTCGCAGCCCGGCATCGAGCCGCTCCAGCAGCAGATGCTCGAAGCCGAGGGGATCGAGTTCGACGCGCGCGGCCGACTGGACCTCGAGCGGGTGCGCTGGCGTCCGCGGGCGAAGAAGACTCTGGAGGCGAGGGCGTGAGCGCGGACATGGTGAGGTTGTCGATCGACTTCGAGAACGCCGCGACGAGCTGGTGGGAGGGCGGCGGCCGCGATCTGTGGGAGAGCGTGGTCGAGGGCTTCGACAACAACTCGGCGCTGCTCGACCGCTCACTGGCCGAATCCTGGCTCGCCCAGGCCTCGCAGCTTCCGGGCTGGAACGACGGGCCCGAGCATGCGCCGCATCCGGTCCGCCTCGAAGAGGTCGATGAAGACGAGCTGCTCTGAGGCCCCGATGCGGATGCAGGGCGGCCACGCCTGATGCGGGAGATCTCCCTGCCGGGCGGGATGCCGATCCTCGAGATCGCTCGCGCCTGCGCGGCGTCCGGAGGCCGGCTGCTGGTCGTCGGTGGCTGGGTGCGGGACCAGCTGCTGGGTCGGGAGACGCCGTCCGATCGGGTGGACGTCGACCTCGAGGTCCAGGGGCTGTCGCCCGCGGACCTCGAGCGCGTGCTCGGGCGCTTCGGCACCGTGCGACGCGTGGGGCGCGCCTTCCCGGTGTATCTGGTGGAAGGGCTGCGCCTCGACGTCTGTCTCCCCAGGAGCGACGCTCCCGGCCCGGACGGCAGTCCGCCCGGATTCGATCCGGCGCTCGACTTCGCGTCGGCGGCTCGCGGGCGCGACCTGTGCGTGAACGCGATGGGCTGGGACCCGCTGACCGGCGAGCTGCTCGATCCCTTCGACGGGCGTGCGGACCTTCGCGCGGGCGTGTTGCGCGCGGTGGACGGCGATCGCTTCGGGCGGGATCCCCTGCGCGGCCTTCGGGTCGCGCGTCTCGCGGCCGTCCTCGAGATGGAGGTCGCCCCGGAGCTCCGGGCCCTGTGCGGGGCGACGGACCTGGCGCGGGTGGCGCCCGAGCGGATCTTCGGCGAGCTGCGACGACTGCTCGCCGAGGCGGCCCGGCCGTCGCAGGGCTTGGAGGTCATCCGGGACAGCGGTCTGCTCCGTTTCCTGCCGGAGCTCGAGGCCCTGATCGGAGTCCCGCAGAACCCGACCTGGCACCCCGAAGGTGACGTCTGGGTCCACACCCTGCGGAGCGTCGACGTGGCCGCGACCCGGCGCGGGGGAGGGACCGATCGCGACGAGCGGCTGCTGTGGGGCGTGCTCTGCCACGACCTCGGCAAGCCGGCCACGACCTGCGAGCAGGACGGCCGCATCACCTCGCACCGCCACGAGTCGGTGGGCGTCGAAGTGAGCGAGGCCCTCCTCGAACGGCTGCGCGCGCCCCGGTCGCTGGTGCGCGCCGTGACGACCCTGGTTCGTCATCACCTGGCACCTGCGCAGCTGGGTCGCTCGGGGCAGGGTGCGGCGGGCCCGCGCGCCTATCGACGTCTGCTGAGACGGCTGCGCGCGGGAGGGGTGGATCTCGAGCTGCTCCACGACGTGGCGAGCGCGGACCATCTCGGGCGAACGACGGAGGACGCGCGACGCGGTGTCTTCCCGGCGGGCGAGCGCTTCCTCGAGGTCGCGCGGGCGATCGAGGCGGATCCGCACACCCATGCCCCCGCCGTCACCGGGCGATTCCTGGTCGCCCAGGGAGTGCCGGCGGGTCGGGAGATGGGTCTCCTCCTGGAGCGCTGTCGCAGGATCCAGGACGACACCGGCTCGACGGACCCGAACGAGATCTTCGGGATGGCTCGAGCAGCCGGCGAGGGGGACGGCGACGCCGAGCTCGGGTGAGCGGGGCGCGAGAGGGATCCCACCCGGTCAGGGCAGGGTGCGCGACCTCTCGTCCTCGCTGGGGAGGCGGCAGGCTTCGAGCTTGCCGAACCAGCGGTAGCGATTGCGCGCGAAGCCCCGATAGAGCCAGTCCATCAGGGGCCGCGGCAGGAAGCGCAGCCAGGCCAGGGCCGCCCAGGGCCCGCCGATCTCGCGCAGCAGCTGGAGGACGGCGGCCGACCGAAGCCGCAGCTCGGGGCGGCCGTCGTCGCCCGGCAGCAGGTAGACCAGGGTGTCGAGGTCCTCCGGGAAGGCGCCGGGGAAGGCGCTGCGGACCCGCTCGGCGGTCTGCCCCTGAAGGGGCGCGAAGCGGAGTCGGGCCGCCGGATCCCGTTCGATCAGCCATCCGACGGTCTGATCGCAGAACGAGCAGACGCCGTCGAAGAAGACGACCCGTTGCGGCAGGTCCGCGAGCGGGTCGGGCAGGGCGGTGGCGGCGTTGGCCATGACGGGAGGATAGCAGGCAGCCGCAGCGGGCCCGTCGTGGCGCCTTCTGGCGGCGGTTCAGGCGACCAGATCGCCCATCTCCCGCAGCTGCTTCACGACGTCTTCCGGCAGCGTGGGCGGCGTCTTGCCGACGGCATGGCAGCCCAGGATGATCTCCGCGCTTCGCTCGATGATCTCGACCATGTCCGCTGCACGTCGCAGGCTGCGACCCGCGACCACGATGCCGTGGTTCACCATCAGGACCGCCCAGCCGTCGCCCATCGCGTCGGCCACGGCGTTCGCGAGGTCGGGGGTGCCCGGCATGATGAAGGGCACGCGGGGAATCTCTCCGAAGAAGGCGGCCTCGGTGGAGATCGGCAGGAAGGGCAGACCCGTATTCGCGAGGATGGTGGCGTTGGGGGCATGCGCGTGGATGACGGCCTTCGCCTCCGGTCGGGCCTTCAGGACCGCGCAGTGCATGTCCCACTCGCTCGAGGGTGAGCGCGCACCGGCGTCCAGGGAGCGCCCCTCGAGGTCGATACGGACCAGCACCTCCGGCCGCAGGTCGCCCTTGAAGAGCTGGCTGGGCGTGATCCAGACCGCGTCGTCGTCGGGGATGCGAACGCTGACGTTTCCGCCCGTGGCCGTGATCACCTGGGCGTCGTAGAGCTCGCGCACCACCTCGACCAGGCCCTCCCGAAGGTCCCCGGGCTCCACGGGCGGTGCGCTCCCGGCCGGGGCCGAGGCCGTCAGGTCGCCCGGGTCCCCCGTGGCGTCCCGGGCCGACTGGTAGAGCCGGGCCAGGTCGTCCTGCAGGTGCTGAAGGGTCATCGCCTTGGCGGCGTCTCCCGTGAACGCGAGGCGACCCTCCATGGCGGCTTCCATGGGGTTGGCGCGGCCGGTGAACATGCCGTCGAGGACGTCCGCCCGCATGCGAAGCTGGACGTCTGCCGTCTCGTCGGGCGCGCCCAGGGCGCCGCTGACCGTGCCGCTGTCCATCCGGAAGTGGGAGCCGCAGTCCGCGTCTTCGAGATCGGAGTGGAGCGTCACACTGCGGTCCTGCGAGAAGCGCTGCATGGCTTCGTCGCCCACGATGCCGCCGACGAAGGCCTCGCAGATGCTGCGCATGGCCTCGCGCACCGCGCTGGGGAGCAGGCCCGGTGTCGCGGGCTCGGCTGCCGCGCTCGCAGTCGGGGCTTCCGCGGCGGGGCTCGGCGCGGTCGACCGGGACGAGTCCGCTTCCGGCTTCTTTCGCGCCTTCTCCTTCTTCTGGAGGTCGGTCACCGCCGGCGCGGGACCCTGCTTGAGCTTCGCGAGCAGCTCCTCGGATGGCGACGGCCGTGGCGCGTTCCAGTCGAAGCCGTCGAGGACCTCGGGGTTCACGACGAAGCGCGGCGCCTCGCCGCCGAGCAGACGCGTGAGCTCGCCGACGACGATCTCGCCCTGGTGCGCGGCGACGTCCTCGGTGTTGCCCCCCACGTGCGGTGTGGCGATGACGTTCGGCAGGGCCATCAGAGGGTGGTCGGAGCCCGGCGGCTCCACCGAGAAGGTGTCCAGTGCGGCACCGGCCAGAGCTCCAGCTGCGAGTGCCTCGATCAGGGCCTCCTCGTCCAGCAGCGCCGCCCGCGCCGTGTTGACCAGGCAGGCGCCGGGCTTCATGGCGGAGAATTCTTCCGCGCCCAGCAATCCGTTGGTCTCGGGGGTGACTGCAGCGTGCAGGCTGACGAAGTCACTCTCGCGCAGCAGCGTGTCGAGCGGACAGGAGACAGCGCCCGCCGCCGCGGCGACCTCGGGTCCCACGAAGGGATCGGCCACCAGAACGCGAGCGCCGAAGGGTCGCAGTCGCTCGGCCACCTTGCGGCCGACCGCTCCGAGGCCGACCAGCCCCACGGTCTTGTGCCACAGCTCGCGACCCCGGAACTGACCGAAGGCCTGGCCCATCTTCCCCATGTCGCCCGGCGCGATGCCGGGCTGTCGCAGGAAGGCCGAGGCGTCCGGGAGCTTGCGGGCGAGCATCAGCAGGAAGGCGAGCGTGAGGTCGGCGACCGCATCGGCGTTGCGGCCCGGCGTGCGCAGCATCGGGATGCCGAAGGCCGTGCAGGCGTCGACGTCGACGTTGACCGCGTCGCCGCGGCAGGAAGCGATGACGCGCAGCTCGGGCAGCTGCTCCAGCGCCGCGGCATCCACCAGGTCGATCTCGGTCACGAAGACGTGGAAGTCCGTCAGTGCGTCCACCAGCGCGGAACCGGTCAGCATGCGCTTCTTGTCCCGGTAGCTCGCATACTCGACCTCGCCCAGCTGCTCGAGAGCGGCGAGGGAGTCCGGGTCGCAGTCCGAGGTGATCAGGATGCGCGGGCGAACCGCGTCCCCCGTCGCGGTGGCGGGCGCGGTCTGGGCCGCGAGAACGTGGGGTGTCGCCAGGCGCGACGCCGTGGCGCGGGCGGGCTCGCTGTCGGCTCGCAGCTCGTTCCAGCGCGCGAAGAGGTCGGCGTGGATCTCTGCGCTGTCCGGGTCGGGGGCGATGCGCGTCGCCTGCGCGGCCGCGTTCCGACCGGCCGCCCCCAACTCGTCCCAATGGCCTGCCCCGACCGCCGCGCACAGAGCGGCGCCGAGTCCGGTGGCCTCGTGTTGGCTGCTCACGAGGATCGGCTCCTGCAGCACGTCGGCGAGCAGCTGCGCGACGAAGCGGCTGCGCGACAGCCCGCCCGTGAGTCGGACTCCGCCCGACGCGTCGCGGCCGGCGAGTCGACGCGCCTGCTCGACGTTGGCGCGCAGGCCGCAGGCGATGCCCTCGAGGATCGCGCGGGACAGGTGCCGGCGCGCCGCCGGATCGTCCGCGCTGCTCATGTGCGTGAGGTGGAGCTGCCCGACCGGCAGCCCGCTCTGCTTGGCGTGCATCACCTCGACCCCGAGGGTCGAGAGCAGCCCGTGCGCGCCGGGCCGTGACGCCGCAGCCTCCCCGAGCAGCATGGCGGTGGCGCCGGGCTCCCGGGGTGCATCCGGGTGGAGGACGCGCGCCATCCAGTCCAGGGCGTCGCCCACCGGGCCCGCGTTGCTCTCCAGCACGAAGCGCCCGTCGACCACGTGTCGTCCGGTCCAGACACGCGCTTCCGGGTCGATGACGCTCTCGTCGAGCACGATCTGTACCGGAGCCGTGGTCCCGGCCACCACGCCGACCACGCCCGGGTCGACGGCTCCCGCGCCGAGCAGCCCGCACTGGGTATCGGCGCCGCCGACGTGGATCGGTGTTCCCACCGCGAGGCCGAAGCGCTCGGCGGCCGCAGCGGAGAGCGTTCCCAGCTGCGACCCGCTCGCGCGGAGGGGCGGGAAGATCTCGCGCGGGAGCTCGAGACGATCGATCCAGTCCGTCGCCCAGTCGCCCGCGCGCAGGTCGTAGAGCAGCGATTCCGCAGCCTGGGAGGGGTCCATGGCGGCCTCGCCGCACAGCAGGAAGCCCATCCAGTCGCTGAGGCTCAGGTACCAGCGCGCGCGCTCGAGGGTCTCGGGCCGGGTCTCCTTCAGCCAGCGGAGCCTCGCCGCTGCGTAGATGGGAAACGGCCAGTGCCCGGCGAGCGCCTGCAGCTCGTCGCCGTGGTTCGCGGCCAGGACCAGACCGGGACCGACCGCGCGCGCATCCTTGTTGGGAACGGCCAGGAGGGGGCTGCCGTCGGCATCGACCACCACGGTGCCGAGTCGCATGCTCGCGCAAGCGATGCCCGCGACCTCCTCGCCTCTCGCCCCCGCGCGCGCGAGCACCTCGCGGGTCGCTTCTGCCAGGCCGTTCGCCGCGGCGTCGAGGTCGAGGTCGAAGCCGAGCCCTGCGGTGCCGGGTGCCGGGATCGCGCCGAAGGGACGGGAGGCGCACACGACACTCCCGTCTTCGAGCGAGAGCAGGAGGCTCCGGACGCTGCCGCCGCCCAGGTCGAGGCCGAGAGTGAATTGGCTCATGGAGATCTCAGAACCCTACCTGAACCCGGCCCTGCCGGAGCTTGCCGGCCCGGGTGAGCCGGGAGGCGCGTATGGGGGAGAGGTGGAGCGAGGTGGAGCGATAGGATGGGAGAATTTGACGGTCCGTCAAGTCATCGACTAGCCTGGTGAAATGGTCGCTTCGCAAGCGAGCTGGGGCAGGCCGGGCAGGCTCGACGACGTCTCGGGGCGCGTCGCGATCGCCGGCGTCGGCGAGTCGCAGCACAGCCAGGCGTCCGGCCGCGACCCGGTGGACATCGCGGTCGAGGCGGTGGAGGCCGCGCTGGACGATGCCGGCCTCGCGCCTGCGGACGTGGACGGGCTCATGTGGAGCGGGGGCCTGCCCGGTCAGCTCGACGAGGCCGCCTTCCGTCGACACTTCGCTGCCCGGGGCGGTGATCCGGACCGGGCCCTGTGGACCAGCGCCCAGGGAGGCGGGATGGTGTGGGCCGGTACGGCGCCGGTCCGCGCCGCGCGGGCGCTGGCCTCCGGCAGGGCCCGGGTGATCGTCAACGTCTTCTCGACCGCGTGGGCGACCCAGCGCGAGGCGGGCGAGGGCAGTCCCGGTGACGCCCACTCGTCCGAACGTTTCAAGGCCAACCTCGAGCTTCCCTTCGGCTGGTTTCCGCAGCCCGTGTACTTCGCGACGATCGCCCGGCGCCATATGCACGAGTACGGCACCACCCCGGAGCAGCTCGGCGCCATCGCCGTCTCCTGTCGCCGTCACGCGAATCGACATCCCGGGGCGGTGATGCACGGCAAGCCTCTCGACCTCGACGCCTATCTCGCGCGCCCCATGCTCGTCGAGCCGCTGCGCGTCGAAGACTGCTGCCTGATCTCGGACGGAGGTGCCGCCTACGTGATGACCACGCCGGAGCACGCGCGTGATCTGCGCAAGCCGCCGGTCCAGGTCGCGGGCGTCGGCGAGGGGCACTCCGACAGCGGGGTCTTCTGGAGTCAGCAGGGCGACTTCACGGCGACTCCCCAGGTGTTCTCCGCTCCCCAGGCCTTCGAGATGGCGGGCATCGCTCCGACGGATGTCGACCTGCTCACCCTCTACGATCCGTTCACCATCGTGGCGCTGATGCAGATCGAGGACATGGGCTTCTGTGCGAAGGGGGAGGGCGGCGCCTTCGTCGAAGGCAGCCGCCTGCATCATGACGGTGGGGGGCTGCCCTACAACACCCACGGTGGTCTCCTCTCCCACGCCTACGTGCTCGGGATCGCGCACGTGGTCGAGGTGGTCCGGCAGCTGCGCGGGGAGGCGCACGCCCAGGTGCCGGACGCGAAGATCGGCGTCTACGGCGGCTATACGGGCCACATGGCCAGCACCCTCGTCCTGCGGCGGGCGGATGCATGAAGGGCGCCTTGCCGGATCTTTCCTTCGAGCCCACGCGAGCTTTCTGGGAGGCGGCCGCGCGAGAGGAGCTCGCGGTGCCGCGCTGCGCGTCCTGCGGGCGCTGGGTCTGGTACCCCCGCGAGCGCTGCCCCGACTGCGAGGCCGACGAGATGCCGTGGACGCCGCTGTCCGGGCGTGGAACGCTCTTCTCCTGGGCGAGCGTCGAGCGTGCGCTCTTCAAGCCCTTCGCCGAGCGGGCGCCGTACGTGACGGGCCTGGTCGCCGTCGAGGAGGATCCGCGGGTGCGAATCGTGACGACCGTCGTGGATTGCGATCCCGGAGCCCTGCGGGTCGACATGCCCGTCGAGGTCGTCTTCCGCGAGCTCTCGTTTCCCGGCGAGGACGGTGTCGTGACGGCTCCCTTCTTCCGGCCCGTCCCCCATCCTGCCACCGGAGAGGCCCTGCGATGAGCCAGACCGATCTCTTCTACGACGCTGCCAGCATCGACTACCCGATCATCGACTCGGACGCGCACGTCAACGAGCCGCCGAGCCTGTGGCTCGATCGCGTGCCGGAGAAGTGGCGCGACCGCGCCCCCCAGGTCCGACACAGTGACGGGGGCGACCTGTGGGTCTTCGACGGCGGCAAGGAGAAATGGCCCGTGGGCCTCACGGCGACGGCGGGCCTCAGCTACTTCCAGTTCCGACCGGCGGGCGGTCGCTACGAGGACATGCGGCCCGGCAGCTTCGAGACCAAGGCGCGTCTCGAGGATCTGGACGCCGACGGGATCCATGCGCAGATCCTGTATCCGAGCGTCACCCTCAAGGGCGCCCGGATCTACTCCGACGAGCGCGACCTCCAGCTGGCGTGCGTGCGCGCCTACAACGAGTGGCTGCTCGAGTTCTGCGAGGGATCCGGCGGACGGCTGATCGCCCAGGCCGTCCTGCCGACGACCGGTGTGGACGACACCCTGGCCGAGCTCGACTGGGCACTCGAGAACGGCCACCGGGGCGGAATCCTGTCCGCCTTCCCGAACGGCAGTCTCGACCCGAAGCCCGAAGACGACCGCTTCTGGGCGGCCGTCGAGGAGCGCGGCACCCCGATCGCGATCCACATCGGGAGCTTCCTGCGCGGCGGCTCCGGCGGCTCCAGCGGTCGCGCCTGGACCACCCTCGCGTTCGTGGGGCGAGCGGCCTGGACCAAGGCCGGGGGGCAGACCCTGGACGTCGTCTGCGACGTCCTCTTCTCCGGCATCTTCGAGCGCTTTCAGGGGCTGAAGATCGTGCTCGTCGAGGCCAACATCGGTTGGGTGCCGACCCTGCTCGAGCAGGCCGACGACATGTTCCGACGCTATCGCTGGTACACGGGCGCGGTGAAGGAGATGAGCGAGATGCCGAGCCGCGTCTTCTTCCGGAACTTCTGGGCGACCTTCATGCTGGACAGCGTCGGCGTGGAGCTGCGGCACCGGATGAACCTGGATCACATCATGTGGTCGACCGACTACCCCCACAGCGGCAGCGACTGGCCCGAGTCGCGGACCACGCTCGAGCGCATCTTCCGGGGCGTGCCGCGGGACGAGGTGCGCAAGATGCTCCACGGCAACTGCAAGGCGCTGTACGGGCTCGACCACGTGCCCGATCGGCTGTAGCCGGCTCCGTAGAGCGGGTCGTGGACAGACGGGGATGACCTGGAAGCGGGTGCTTCTCGCAGCCGCCGCGCTGCTCGCCGCCGCGGGCTTCATGGCCTGGCGGAGCTGGTGGGGGCCGGATCCGGAGGCCGTGCTGGCGAAGATCCCGCCGCGCGACACCCCCGTCGCGAGCCCGGTGGAGGAGCTCGCGAGCTTCCGGGTGGCACCGGGCTTTCGGGTGGAGCTCGTCGCCGCCGAGCCGCTGGTGGTCGACCCGGTGTCCATCGACTGGGACGACGCCGGCCGCGCCTTCGTGGTCGAGATGCGTGGCTACATGCCCGACGCGGACGGTCGCGGCGAGGACGCTCCCGCCGGTCGGGTGGTGGTGCTCGAGGACGAGGATGCCGACGGACGCATGGATCGAAGTGACGTCTTCCTCGACGGTCTCGTGTTGCCCCGCGCAGTCGCGGTGCTGCCCCAGGGCGTCCTGGTGGCAGAGCCCCCGAACCTGTGGCTGTGCGAGGTCGAGGGGGATCCTCCGCGTTGCGCACGGAAGACGCGGCTGAGCCACTACGCGGTCGGACGTCACGATCCCGAGCACCTGGAGAGCGCGCTCCTGCCCGCGATCGACGGCTGGATCCACAACGCCCGCTCGGACCGTCGCTTCCGGCTTCGGGGGCGCGAGCTCGAGGAGGGCGCAGCCGTCCTGCGCGGGCAATGGGGGCTCGCCCAGGACGACGAAGGACGTTTCTTCCACAACCACAACTCGGCCTTCCTGAACGCCGACCGGGTTCCGAGCCACTACGCCATGCGGCAGCCCGCGACGGCGAGCCGCGGCGACAAGCCGGGTATCGGCACGCCGCTCACCGCGGACGTGGAGGTCTACGGCGTACACCCGAAGCCGGGTCTCAATCGCGCCTACCTGCGCGGCGTGTTGCGGCCGGACGGGCGCCAGCGCGTGGCCACCGGGGTGAGCGGGCTCGTCATCCAGCGAGGTCATCAGTACGGACCCGGGTACCGGGGGGACGCATTCGTTCCGGAGGTGGCCGGCAACCTCGTGGCCCACTTCGACCTGGTTCGCGACGGGCCTTCGCTCGAGGCCGTGCACCGGCTCTACCCCGACGACGAGTGGGGTCGTCGGGAGTTCCTGGCATCGGACCACGAGCGCTTCCGCCCGGTGGACGTCGAGGTCGGGCCCGACGGCTGCGTGTGGGTCCTGGACATGTACCGGGGCCTGGTGCAGCACGCGAACTACGTCTCGCCGCACCTGCGTCGCTACGCGGAGTCGCAGGGGTTGGTCCCGCCGGGACGGACCGGGCGCATCTGGCGCATCGTCCGCGACGGGGAGCCGATCGGCTACCGACCGCCTCCGCTGCACACCGACGCTCAGCGACTGACCGCGCTCGACCATCCCAACGGCTGGGTGCGGGACCGCGCCCAGCGCGGGCTGGTGTCCCGCATCGAAGCCTCGGTGGCGGAACGGGAAGTCCTCGCGTCCCTGCGTCGCTTCGACGACTTCGGGCAGCTGGGGCGCCTTCACGCTCTGTGGACGCTGGCCGCAGCGGACGCTCTGGACGCGCCGACCTGGCGTGCGGCTCTCGCGGACGACGACCCGGCCCTGCGCCGGGCCGCGCTGCGGGCCGGCGAGGCCCTCGTGCGCCAGGGTGGCGCTCCCGCGCGGCGGGCCGTGCTGGCCCGGCTCGCGGACGACGATGCCGAGGTGCGGCTGCAGGCCCTCCACAGCCTCGGCGAGCTGCCCGTGCAGGAGCGCCCACTCGACCGGCTGCTGGAGCACGGCCGCCTCGGTGGTCCGCTCGAGCGACAGGCGGTGGTCTCGGCCCTGGCCGGCCTGGAAGGCGACGCGCTCTTCAGCGAGATCGATCGCACCCGGGATGGCTTCGACTCGGCGTCCCGGGAGGCCTGGCTTCGCGAGCTCGCCATCGCCGAGTTCCTTGCCGCGCAGTCGTTGGCCGACGAGGGGCGCATCGTCCAGCTGCTCGACCTGGCCAACGGGAGACTGCCGGAGTTCCAGGGCGTCGTGCTGCTCGAAGCAATCGCTCTGGGCCAGGCGCGGCCCGGGACCTCGCGGATCGCGCTGGCCGCGCCCCATTCGATCTTCGGCGACGAGCCCGATCCCGGTACGGCGCGGGGGGCGGCCGTCGCGGCGGCCCGTGGGCACTTCACCTGGCCCGGCGATCCGCGACCGGGTGGCGCGAGAGCGTTGACCGCCGAGGAGGAGGCGCGACGACAGACGGGCGAGGCGCTCTTCCTCGCGAGCTGTGCGGCCTGCCACGGCCCGGACGGCCGGGGACTGCCGGACCTGGCCCCCTCTCTCGTCCGCTCTCCCTGGGTTCGCGACGCCGACGACTGGATCGTGCGGATCGTTCTGCAGGGCCTCACCGGGCCGGTGCTGGTAGGCGGACGCGAGTGGAACCGCACGATGCCGCCCCACGCCGGGGACGCCCGCTTCGACGACGCGGGGGTCGCTGGGCTCGTCACCTTCCTCCGCCGGGCCTGGGGCCATGCCGAAGACCCCGTCGACCCCGGGACGGTCGCCCGGATCCGCGCCGAGACCGCCGGCCGAGCGGTGCCATGGACCGTTGCCGAGCTGACCGACCTGCCGGTGCGCCATCGCTTCGACGAGTTCGTGGGCGTCTACGAGGTGCCGATCGTCGGCATCGAGCTCGCCGTCGAACGACAGCAGACGGTCCTGGCCTTCGGTCGCAGGCAGGGAGGCAAGACCGTCCTCGCCGAGCTGGGTGACGGACGCTTCTGGGGTGAGGGCGTGATGGTCGAGTTCCTCCACGAAGAAGACCGGGCGGTGCACGGGGCGCGGGTCCACTACGAGGGCACGCCCTTCGACACCTCGAAGCAGGACTGAGACGTCGGGAGACGCGGCGAACGAGAGCGGTCGGGGTCGTGCGTTGCCGGAAGCTGTCGCCGGGCCGGATGATCGGTGCGTGTCGCGGCAATCGGAGCGGGAGTCGGGCCGGGACGTCGGGCCGCGGGTGGTTCGACGGCATGGGGCCCTTGCCGAGCTGGTCGGCGAGAGTTCCGCCATCGGCTCCCTTCGCGCGGCGATCCGCGCGGTCGCCGCGACCCGGTCGACGGTCCTCCTGACCGGGGAGACGGGCACCGGCAAGGGCCTGGTGGCTCGTCTCCTTCACCGGCTCTCCGGTGCCCATCCCTTCGTCCACGTCGACTGCGCGGCGCTGCCGCGGACCCTGGTCGAGAGCGAGCTCTTCGGCCACGAGCGGGGGGCCTTCACGGGCGCCCACGAGCGTCGGATCGGGCGCTTCGAGTCGGTCGGCTCGGGCACCCTGTTCCTCGACGAGGTCTCCGAGACCGACGCCGGCCTGCAGGCGAAGCTGCTTCGCGCCCTCCAGGACCGGCGCTTCGAGCGCGTGGGAGGAAATCGAAGTCTGCCCCTTCGGGCGCGGGTCCTGGCCGCGAGCAATCGCGATCTCCACAGCGAGATCGGGGCCGGACGGTTCCGGGCCGATCTCTACTACCGGCTCCAGGTCGTCGAGCTCCACCTGCCGCCGCTCCGGGAGCGCGCGGGGGACCTGCCGCTGCTCTTCTTCGCCGCGCTCGGGCGACTCTACGCGAACCGGCCGCGGCCGACTGTCGAGCCGTCGCTGCTCGATCGCCTGGAGGCCCATCCGTGGCCGGGGAACGTGCGCGAGCTCTTCAACCTGGTGGAGCGGCTCTCGGTCGTGAGACCGGAAGGGCCCTGGCGTTCGGCCGACGTGGATGCCCTGCTGCGCAACCGTCCTCGCGTGGCCGGGGGGGACGACGATGGGCGCGCGTCTCGCGCGCGCTTCGAGGCGCGCGAGCGGGTCGTGCTGTCCCGCGTACTCGAGCGCCATCGCTGGAACGTCTCGGCCACCGCGCGGGCGCTGGGCATCGGGCGGGGTGCGCTGCGGGGCCGGATGGCGCGGCTGGGCCTGGGCCCCGGATCGTCCCGCGAGCCGTGATCGCGTCCCCGACCGGCGTCTGCAGCTTCCGGTCGGTCTAGGGTCGGGTGCGGACGTTGACGATGGCGGCGGCGTCGTCGACGAAACGACGGACCTCGTCGCTCACGGCCGGATACTCGATGGCGAAGCCCGCCTCGGTGTGGCGCACCACCGTGCCCACCAGCTCGAAGGGAGCGACGGGCTGCACGAAGACGTAGATGCGCAGGTCCTTGCCGATCTCCGGCTTCATCGAGGCTCCCTCGATCAGGGCTCCCGAGTAGGAGATGTCCGCCAGGGTCCCGGTTCCCTCGCTGCGCCCGGCCGAGTAGAGGGACTCGAACTGGGTCGGCACGCGTCCACCGCGCCGACGGTTGCCGTCGTCGTCCTCGACGATCTCGGCCTCGGGCAGCTGGCTCTCGTCTTCTTCCGCCATGCCCCGTGTATCGGGAGGCCCGGGCGAAGGCTTGAATCGGGTGATCGGGGCGACCTGGCGGCCCCTCCGCCCGTCTCAGCGGGGGTCTTCCTCTCGAATGATGTCCGCTCCGAGGCCTTGCAGCTTCTCCTCGACCCGCTCGTAGCCCCGGTCGATGATGTCCGCGTTCTGCACGATGCTGGGGTGCCCCTCGGCACACAGGGCCGCCATCAGCAGCGCCATTCCGGCCCGGATGTCGGGGCTGCGGACGGTCTGGCCACGCAGTCGCGTCGGTCCGGAGACGATCACCCGGTGCGGGTCGCACACGATGATGTTCGCCCCCATCTGGATCAGCGGGTCCACGAAGTACATGCGGCTCTCGAACATCTTCTCGAAGAAGAGGATGGTGCCCTCGGCCTGGGTGGCGAGCACGAGCATCGGGCTCATCATGTCCGAAGGGAACTGGGGCCACGGACCGTCGTCGATGCGCGGCGTGAGCCCGCCCGCGTCGGGCTGGATGCGAACGGTCTGGCCCGGCGGCAGCACGATGTGGTCGGGTTCGAGTCGAAGCTCGAGTCCGAAGCGCTCGAACACACGGTGGATCATCCAGTAGTGGCCCCGGGAGGTGCCGCGGACCGTGATCCCGCCACCGGTCGCAGCGGCGATGGCGAGGTAGCTGCCCGCCTCGATGTGGTCGGACACGACGCGGTGACGCGTGCCGTGGAGCCGGTCGACGCCGGTGATGGTGAGCGTGTTGGTGCCGACCCCCTCGATCCGGGCGCCCATCCGGATGAGAAGCTTGGCGAGGTCCTGCACGTGCGGCTCGCTGGCCGCGTTGCGCAGGGTCGTGACGCCGTCGGCCAGGGTCGCGGGCATCAGGATGGGGTCGGTGGCGGTGACGCTGGCCTCGTCGAAGAACAGGACCGCGCCCCGCAGCTTGCCCGACTGGTGGAACTCGAGCTTGTCGATGTCGACCTCGACGCCCAGGCCCGAGAGTCCGTAGAAGTGGGCATCCAGGCGTCGGCGGCCGATCATGTCGCCCCCGGGAGCACTCACCCGGACCTCGCCCGTCCTGGACAGCAGGGGCCCCACCATCAGCACCGAGGTGCGGATCTTCTCGCCGAGCTCGCGCGGGATCTCGTTCTCGCGCACGCTCGCCGCGCGCACCTTCACGGTGCCGTTCTCGCGTTCGATCTCCGCGCCCAGGTAGGCCAGGATGTCGAGCATCGCATCGACGTCCCGGATGGCGGGAACGTTCTCGAGGACCACCTCCTCGTCGGTCAGGAGCGTGGCCGCCAGCATCGGCAGGACGGCGTTCTTGTTGCCGCTGGCGATGACCTCGCCGGCGAGCCGCTGGCCGCCGCGGATGACGAATCGGCTCATTGCGGGGTGTCCCCTGGGCTGGCGCCTGGGTCCAGTCTCGGCTGGAGCAGGCTGGCACCGGGGGGTGCGGGCAGGATATCAGCTCAGTCGCCGATGCGCTCCGCGAGCAGCTCGGCCAGGCGCCGCTTGTCGATCTTGCCCGAGTCCGTGAACGGCAGGGTGTCGGCCTCGTCCACGAACAGATGCCGGGGGACCTTGTAGGCCGAGATCTCGGACTTCACGCGCTGCCGCAGCGCTTCGGGCTCGACCTGCTGGCCGGCTTCGAGCACCACGCTCGCGGCGACGTTCTGTCCGCGCTCCGGGTCGGGCACCCCCACCACGTAGGCGGCCTGCACCTCCGGGAATCCGGTCAGGACGGCCTCGACTTCGCTGGGGGTCACGTTTGCACCGCCGGTCTTGATCAGGTCTCCCAGTCGCGCCTTGAAGAAGAGCACGCCGTCCGCGTCGAAGTGGCCACCGTCTCCGGTGCGGTAGAAGCCGTCGGCGTCGAAGCAGTCCTCCCGCTCGACCTTGTAGAGCCCCTGCATCAGGCTGTAGCCCCGGACGCAGATCTCCCCGAACTCCCCGGGCGCCAGCGTCTCGCCCGTGTCGGGGTCGACGACCTTGTGCTCCACTCCCTCGACGGCGCTCCCGAACGAGCCCCGAAGCGACTCGGGCAGCACCCCGTCCGGCCCCCAGGTGTGGGGTCCGCAGGTCTCGGTCATGCCCAGGGCGTTCGGGCGGCGCAGCGGGTCGGCGGGGACCACGTCCGGGGGCAGGATCTCGGGCAGGTTGCCGGCGCGGAGGGAGGACAGGTCGCGCTCGCTGCGCGAGGGATGGGCGGCCAGCGCCTGGCCGAAGTGGGGCCAGCCGGCCGCGATGGTCACCCGCTCGCGCTCGAGGAAGCGAAGGGTCTTCTCCGGCTCGAAGACCTCCTCGACGACCATCGTCGCCCCTGCGTGCATGCCGCCGAGGAAGGAGAACACCAGACCGCCCACCCAGAAGAAGGGCATGGGCGACCAGATCACGTCGTCGCTCTTGACGTCGCGCTGTGACACCAGGTTGTAGCTGTGGCGGATGACGGTGCCGTGGCTGTGGACGGCTCCCTTGGGGTCCGCGGTGCTGCCCGAGCTGTAGAGGATCATCATCGGGTCGGCCGGCGTGACGGCGTCCTCGATGGCGCGAAGGAAGGCGTCGTCGATCGCCGCGTCGCCGCCGGCGGATTCGATCGCGGCGGGGCCGGACTCCGCCCAGTGGCGGTCGTCGGGGCCCCAGACGAGGACCCGCCGCAGATGCGGAAGCTCGGGCAGGCGCAGGGGCATGGTTGCAGGGCCGGCAAGAGAGGGCGCGGCGGCCTCGAGCGTCGCCAGGTAGTCGTGGTTCAGGAAGCCGGACACCGTGAGCAGGGTGTCGACGTCCGCGTGGCGCAGGATCCAGGCCAGCTCCCGCACCTGGAAGAAGGTGTTGAGGGGAACGGCGATGGCGCCGATGCGCGCCGCGGCCAACCAGGCCACCACCCAGTCCGGACCGTTCGGCATCAGGATGCCGATCCGGGTCCCCTTGCCGGCGCCCGCGGCCAGCAGCGCGCGACCCAGCCGCGCGGAGCGGGACTCGGCCTCCGCATACGAGAGGCGCTGATCGTCCAGCGCGATCAGAGTCTTGTCGCCGTGGCGCGCTGCGAGAGTGCGGATGAATGCGGGAGCGGTCGCTTCGAAGTCGGGAAAGCTCATCGGGTCTCCCGGGACGCTCCGGCGTCCCCGTGCCGGTCCATTAAGCGCTAGGCGCCGTGGCTCGTCAAGCGGGCCGCGGCTACCGTGTCGAACCCGGGAGCACTGCCCTCCCGGGAAAGCCGGTCCGGGAGCGGGGAGACGCGCGTGGAGTTCGACTGGGCGCCGGAAGACGCAAGACATCGCGACGAGATCCGCGCCTTCCTGGCCGAGGTGCTGCCCGCCGACTGGGAGGAGATCTCCAAGCACGGACCGGGCAGCGACACCCAGGCGGCGTTCTCGAAGACCTTCTGCGCACGGATGGCCGAGCGCGGCTGGCTCACGCAGCACTGGCCCGCGGCCTACGGAGGTCGCGACGCGAGCGCCTGGCGGCACGCGGTGGTGGGCGAGGAGATGTGGGCGATCGGCGAGCCCCGCGGCGCGCAGTACATGAACGTCAACTGGATCGGGCCCGCGATCATGCGCTTCGGCAGCGAGGAGCAGAAGGCCTTCCATCTGCCGCGCATCTCCCGGGGCGAGGTGCTGTGGTGTCAGGGCTTCTCGGAGCCGGAGGCGGGCTCGGACCTGGTGGCCCTGCGGACCCTGGCGCTGCGCGAGGGCGACGAGTACGTGGTGAACGGCTCCAAGATCTGGACCTCCTACGTGGACAACGCCGAGTTCATCTTCCTGCTCGTGCGCACCGACCCGGAGTCCAAGCGACACAAAGGCGTGTCGGTGCTGCTCTGCCCGGTGGACACGCCCGGCGTCGAGGTGCGGGAGATTCCGTCGGTGGTGGGCGCGCGCTACTTCCACGAGGTCTTCTTCAGCGACGCGCGCGTTCCGGTCTCGGCGCTGCTGGGGCCCGAAGGGGAGGGCTGGAACGTGGTCAACTACGCGCTCCAGTACGAGCGCGTCGGCGCCGCGCGCTACGCGCGCGCCGCTCGGACCCTGGATCGCCTCGCCGAGCTGGCGCGGGAGCGGGGAATGCTCGACGACCCGACCTGGGTCGAGAAGCTCGCGGAGGCACGCGGGGTGTGCGAGGCGGCCCGGGTGCTCACCTACAAGGTCATCGACGAGCGTGCCAAGGGACGGCCTCCCAGCGCCGACACCCAGCTCGCCCGCGTCGCCGGTACGCGGGCCGATAGCGCCGTCGCCAACCTGGCCGTCGAGCTTCTGGGGGCCGAAGCGCTCGAGTACGGCAGCTACGCGGACGCCAACTTCCGGCTCGCCATGACCGCCGGCGTCGCCGTCGGCGCGACGGAGGTGCAGCTGAACCTCATCGCGAGCCGCTTTCTGGGCCTGCCGCGGGACTGACCGACGTGGACTTCGAGCTCGACGAGGCGCAGCAGGCCATCCTCGACGCAGTGGCGTCCCTGCTCGACAAGCACGCGGGTCCAGCGCGCGCCATCGAGCTGGCCGGGACGGACGCCTACGATCACGAGCTCGACGCGGCGCTGGCGGAGTCGGGCTTCACGGAGGTGGCCGACGCCGAGGGCGCGGGTCCGCTGGAGGCGGCACTGATCTCCGAAGCGGTCGCGGCCGCGGGCGGCATGGTGAGCTTCCCGGCGCGCGCCCTGGTCGCTGCCGGTGTCGGCGCGGCGCTGCCCCCCGGTCCGGTTGCCGTGTGCACCGCCTTGCCCCGCGGACTCGTCCGCTTCGCGTCGCACGCGAAGTCACTCCTGGTCCTGGCGCCTGGCGAGGCCCGCCTGGTATCGCTCGAGCCCGGCGACTGCGCTCCCGTGCGCTCGAGCTTCGCCTATCCGATGGGCCAGGCACCCGGAGGCCTCGCCGCCGCAGGAGACGCGCTCGGCGAGGGATCCGCGGACACCCTGGTCCGTTGGTGGCGGCTCGCCCTGGCGGTCGAGGCAGTCGGGACCATGGCCGCCTGCCTGGAGGTCACCACCTCCTACCTCTCGCAACGCCGGCAGTTCGGTCGCACGATCGGGTCCTTCCAGGCGGTGCAGCACCGCCTGGCCGAGCTCGCCATCCAGATCGAGGCCAGTCGCTGGCTGGTGCGGGAAGCCGCCTTCCAGGGAGCCCCGGCCGAAGGCGTCGCCACGGCCTCTGCGTATGCGCTGGCCGCTGCCGGTCAGGTGTTCGCCGAGACCCACCAGCTCTCGGGCGCGATCGGGTTCACGCGCGAGCACGATCTGCACGTGTTCAGCATGCGCCTGCAGGCGCTTCGGATCGAGATGGGTGGCGTGGCCGAGCACCGGCGCGCCGTCGCCCGGGAACGCTGGGGGGGTGGCGCCTCCGGCCGCGGAGTCGGCGCTTGAGTCTCGACCTCGCCTTCGACGACGGTCAGCAGGCGATCGCCGACGCGGTGGCCCACTTCTGTGCCGAGCGCTTCGACGACGACGCCGTGAAGGCGAGCACGGGTACCCTGCCGGACGCGTGGTCGGAGCTGGCCGCGCTCGGCGTGCTGGGCGTCCTCGCCGAGGATGCCGAGGGCGGCGTTCTCGAGGCCGTCGCCGCCGTCGAGTCCCTGGGCCGCGCCGCCTTCCCGGGCCCTGTGGCGGCCACCCTGATGGCCGTGCGAATGCTGCCGGAGCCCGAGCGCGTCCGCCTCGCCGACGGCGCGGCTCTCGTATCCCTCGGCGCGTCGCCCCATTGGCCCTGGGCGCCGGAGGCCCAGCTCTTTCTCGAGGTCGCCGACGAGCAGGTCTTCCGTGCGCACTTCCCGGAGACACCGGAGCGGGTCGAGACCCTGGGCGGGGAGCCGTGGGGCCGCGGTGTCGCCGAGCGCGGGGAGCTCCTGTCCGGAAGCCGGGCCGGTCTCGCCATCTACCGCACGCTGCTGGCTGCCCAGCTCGCCGCCATGGGAACACGCCTGGTCTCCGACGCCGCCCGCCACGCGGCCGATCGCAGGCAGTTCGGTCGCCCGATCGGTGACTTCCAGGCGGTGGCCCATCCACTGGCCGACGCCTCGATGCGTCTCGACGCGGCGGCGACCCTGGCGCGGGCGGCGGCCTGTCACCTCGAGGCCGGCGCGCAGGAGTCGGGGGTGGGCTTCGCCGCCGCCGCCCACGTGTCGGCCTGCGCGGCGGCTCTGGAGGCTGCCTACGTCTGCCATCAGGTGTTCGGCGCCGTGGGGATCACGCTCGAAGGCCCGGTCTTCCACGTGTCCCGGCGGATCCGGCAGCTGGCATCGCTGCCGCCCGGCCCCGACGCTTCGCGGGTCCTGGTCGACCCGTGCGCGTCCCGCCCTCCGGAGGCCACTGCATGACCCCCATCGACCTGTCCGGCCCGCTCGAGGGCG